>NZ_JAMOKH010000041.1:0-52466 GCF_023656585.1 Bacteroides sp. B1-V-101
CATCTGGTTGCAGGGACGTGAGGTATGGATGTTCTCCATGCTTTACAACAAAGTGGAAAAACGACAGGAATGGCTGGATTGTGCCGTTCAGGGTGGTGAATTCTTAAAAAAATACGGACATGACGGGAATTATAACTGGTACTTTTCACTCGACCGTTCGGGTAGACCACTGGTAGAACCATACAATATTTTCTCATATACTTTCGCCACGATGGCCTTCGGACAGCTGAGTCTAGCAACTGGTAATCAGGAATATGCGGACATAGCAAAGAAGACTTTCAAGATCATCCTTTCCAAGGTTGATAATCCGAAAGGCAAGTGGAACAAGCTTCATCCGGGTACTCGTAATCTGAAGAACTTCGCCCTCCCGATGATTCTCTGTAATCTGGCTTTGGAGATCGAACATCTCCTGGATCCCGGTTATCTGGAACAGACGATGGAAACCTGTATCCATGAAGTGATGGATGTCTTTTATCGTCCGGAGCTGGGGGGCATCATTGTTGAGAATGTCGATATGGACGGTAATCTGGTGGATTGCTTCGAAGGTCGTCAGGTGACTCCCGGTCATGCTATCGAAGCGATGTGGTTTATCATGGATCTGGGCAAAAGGCTGAACCGACCGGAGCTCATACAACAAGCAATGTTAACCACCTTAACAATGCTTGATTACGGTTGGGACAAGCAATGTGGCGGCATCTATTACTTTATGGACCGTAACGGTTGTCCTCCCCAGCAATTGGAGTGGGATCAGAAACTTTGGTGGGTACACATTGAATCCTTGATTTCATTATTGAAAGGTTATCAGCTGACCGGAGATAAAAGATGTCTGGAATGGTTTGAGAAGGTACATGACTACACATGGACACACTTCAAAGATCCGGAATATCCGGAATGGTTCGGTTATCTGAATCGGCAGGGAGAAGTATTGCTGCCACTCAAAGGTGGGAAATGGAAAGGATGTTTCCATGTACCAAGAGGATTGTACCAATGCTGGAAAGTACTGGAAAATTTATAAACCCTTATTTAAATAGAACGATATGGACGGACGACGTAATTTTCTAAAAACCGCATTTGCCACATGTTCATTGCTAGCAGGCAGCAAACTTCTGACGGCATGCACTCCCATCAAAAGGGCAGCATCTGAAGAAGAAGAAACATTTGAGACATTTGCCACTCCCAATGCCTTGAAAGGGATGCCTATCAAAGCTACTTTTCTGGACGAAATCAGTTGGGATATTCCGCACCAGAATTGGGGTACAAAAGAATGGGATAAGGATTTTAAAGCTATGAAAAAGATGGGAATCAATACCGTAGTGTTGATTCGTGCCGGTCTTGGTAAATGGATTGCTTCTCCTTTTCAATGCCTGTTGGGAAAAGAAGATGTGTATTATCCGCCTGTAGACTTGGTCGAGATGTTTCTGACACTGGCCGATAAATACGACATGGCTTTCTATTTTGGTATGTACGATTCCGGGAAGTACTGGCAGGAAGGATTATTTCAGAAAGAAATAGATTTGAACATGGCTCTGATTGATGAAGTATGGAAGAAATATGGTCATCATAAATCTTTTCAGGGATGGTATTTATCTCAGGAAATCAGCCGCCGGACGAAAAACATGTCTAAGATTTATGCGGAAGTCGGAAAGCACGCCAAGAGTGTCTCCGGCAATCTGACGACTTTAGTTTCTCCATACATACATGGAGTAAAGACAGACCAGGTAATGGCGGGTGACAAAGCCTTATCAGTGAAAGAACACGAAGAAGAATGGGACGAAATATTGGATAATGTAAAGGGAGCAGTCGATATCATGGCATTTCAGGATGGTCAGGTAGACTATCATGAATTATATGATTATCTGGTTATTAACAAAAAACTGGCTGATAAATATAATATGAAATGCTGGACCAATATCGAATCTTTTGACCGGGACATGCCTATTCGTTTCCTGCCCATTAAATGGGAAAAGCTATTGTTGAAACTGGACGCTGCGCGAAGAGCGGGAATGGAAAATGCAATCACGTTTGAGTTTTCTCATTTCATGAGCCCTAATTCGGCTTATCTGCAAGCCGGACACTTATACGAACGATATTGTGAACACTTTATTCTATAAACCTATCTAATATTGTAATGCAATGAAAAAAAGAATCAAATGGAATCCGAGGTTTATTACCTCATTATTTATTGCGTTCATGTGCACACTCAACTGTCTGGCACAAAACGTAATAAAAGGATCAGTCAATGATGGTAGTGGCGAACCATTACCTGGAGTATCTGTAGCTGTAAAAGGTACAACCAGCGGTACTATCACAGACTTGGATGGAAAGTTCAGTATCAATGCCCGAAATAATGATGTATTGATATTCTCTTATGTTGGCATGAATACACAGGACATCAAGGTAAACAACCAGCGTTTCATTTCAGTAACTATGAAAGACGACGTTGCTTCACTGGATGAAGTAGTAGTTGTGGGATACGGTACTCAAAAACGTGGAAGCATCACTGCAGCTATTTCTACCGTATCGGACAAAGAATTGCTGAAAGCTCCGACGATGAGTATCAGTAACGTAGTTGGCGCACGTATTGCCGGTGTGGCAGCTGTACAATCCAGTGGTCAGCCGGGATCTGACAACGCAACATTGACCATGCGCGGACAAACGGGTATTGTATACGTAATCGATGGAATCCGCCGTACATCAGCCGACTTCAACGGACTGGACCCTAACGAAATAGAATCGGTATCTATCCTGAAAGACGCCTCGGCTGTAGCCGTTTACGGTTTGGACGCCAATGGTGTTTTCATCGTTACTACGAAACAGGGTAAGGCAGAAAAGATGTCTATTACTTATACAGGTTCTGTCGGTTTCAGCCAGAATGCGGAACAACAGGAATGGCTGGATGGACCCGGTTATGCTTATTGGTATAATAAAGCACGCGAACTGCAAGGAGACTCTCAGGTATTTACAGCAGAGATGGTGCAGAAGATGAAAGACGGAGTTGATGGTTGGGGAAACACAAACTGGTATGATAAGGTATATGGCACCGGTACCCGTACACACCATAACATTTCAGCAACCGGAGGTAGTGACAGAGTACGTTTCTTTGCATCTATCGGTTATCTGAATGAGGATGGTAATATAGACAACTATGGTTACAACCGTTTGAATCTTCGTTCCAATATTGATGCAAAGTTAACCAAGAGCCTCACTTTCACCTTAGGAGTATCCGGTCGTATTGAGAAAAGAGATTCGCCGCGCTATTCTGCCGATCCGAATGCCTGGCATAATGTTCCGCAACAAATCATTCGTGCCCTGCCTTATGTGCCTGACACTTATGAATATGAAGGAAAAACATATAATGTATCCACTCCGACGGCTTCCTCTCCGGTGGCTCCGGTGGCATCTATCAATGAATCCGGATACAGCAAATCCAACTATTCCTATATTCAGTCTAATTTCAGTCTGAAATATGACGCACCTTGGCTGAAAGGATTAAGTTTTAAATTTCAAGGGGCTTATGACCTGACATATAATTTCAGCAAGATTCTCAGCAATCCTTATGAAGTAATGATCATGAATCTTCCGACTATTGAAAGCACCTCATTAACTTATTATAAAGGCACTGATGCATCAGGCAATTCAATCAGTCTGAGTGAATCTGCTTCCCGGGGATATACATTTACCACACAGTCAAGTGTGACGTATGACAATAAGTTCGGGAAACATACTGTAGGAGCTATGTTCCTGGCAGAAACCCGTGAAAACAAAAGTAATGCATTAAGTGCCACCGGTTATGGACTGGACTTTATCCAATTGGATGAACTCAATCAGATCACGAATAAGACAGGAAACGGAGCAGAAAAATTCCCATCTATCGGAGGATATAGCGGACATACCAGAGTAGCAGGTTTTGTAGGTCGTGTGAACTATAATTATGATGATAAGTATTATTTGGAGGCTTCTCTTCGTCACGATGGTAGTTATCTGTTTGGAGGTATGAATAAACGTTGGGTAACATTACCCGGTGTTTCTGCAGGTTGGAGACTCAATAATGAAAGTTGGTTCAATGCTCCCTGGATCAATAATCTGAAACTGAGAGCCGGTATTGGTAAAACAGCCACCAGCGGCGTAAGTGCCTTCCAATGGAGAAATACAATGGGAATCAGCAAAAATGCAGTTGTCATTGGCGGCAGCAGTCAGACCATGATGTATGCTTCTGTATTAGGTAATCCCAACTTGTCGTGGGCACAGTGCCTGAACTATAATGTCGGCGTCGATGCAACGATGTGGAATGGTTTGTTAGGAGTCGAATTTGACGTATTCTATAAATATGAATATGATAAACTGGCCACTGTGACCGGAGCATACGCGCCTTCAAGAGGTGGATATTATTTCAGTTCTGCCAATGTGAACAAGACTGATTATAAAGGTTTCGATGTTACTTTGACTCATTACAACCGTATCAACAAATTTAATTATGGTGCCAAGTTGATCTGGTCATATGCATACGGTCGTTGGCTGAAGTATGTAGGCGACTCAGACAATGCTCCTGAATATCAGCGTTTGACAGGAAAGCAAATCGGTTCTAAATATGGTTTTATCGCAAATGGTCTGTTTCAGAGCGAGGAAGAGATAGCAAATTCGGCAACAGTTAAAGGCTATAAGGCATTGCCGGGATACATTAAGTATGTAGACAGAAATGGTGATGGTATTATTACAGCGGCACAAGACCAAGGTTATGTAGGCAAAAGTGCTACTCCGAAGCATACCGGTTCTTTGAATTTATTCGGTAATTGGAAAGGATTTGACTTTGACTTATTATTCTCTTGGGGATTGGGCAATGTCGTTGCACTGACAGGTCAATATACAGCTAGCGGTTCTGAAGGTACACAGGATAATACCTCATTTACGAAGCCTTTCTATCATGGTGGAAACTCACCGACTTTCCTGGTAGAGAACTCATGGACACCTGATCACACTAACGCGGAATTTCCACGTCTGGAAATCACAGGTCCGAGTAACAACAATGGGTACTCTTCAACTTTTTGGTACAGGAATGGTAACTATATGCGTTTGAAAACTGCACAGATAGGTTACAACTTCCCGAAAAAGTGGTTGAATCCGGCAGGTATAGAAGGACTAAGACTTTATGTAGAAGGATATAACCTATTGACCTTCAGCGGACTTACCAAATACAACATCGACCCGGAATCACCGGCAGTAAACAATGGTTATTATCCGCAACAGAGAACATATACGCTAGGTGTAAAACTAACATTCTAAAAAACGGAAGCATATGAAAAAAATATTATTAAATATATCATTAGCACTGGCACTAGGCTTTAGTATAAGTTCGTGCAATGACTGGCTGGACGGTGTGGAGCAAACCTCGACCGTTAGTGATGAAATTGTTTGGCAAGATGAAGCATATGTGGATAAATACGTCAATGCATTCTACACATATCTAAACAAATACGGACAATTTGGTGAATCTCAGTTCTCGGGAAGTTTAACGGAAAGTTTGACCGAGACATTCAAATACGGTTCAGTATCTTTAGGAGACAGAGCCGGACATCCGAACAACTACGTAACTAATCCGGATGTTATCAGTCCGGACGGATGCCGTTACAACATTTGGGATAAGGATTTGGCCTACGGTAATATCCGTCAGATGAATCAGTTTTTGGTTATGCAGAAGAAGTACTCTACATTCCCGGATGATAAGAATCTGAAATGGGAAGCTCAGGTACGCTTTTTCCGTGCTTATGTTTATTTTCAGTTAGCCAAACGGCATGGCGGAGTCATTCTGTATGACGATCTCCCTACCTCTAACGACAAAGCACGCAGCACAGCAGCGGAAACATGGCAATTCATTGCAGATGACCTGGATTTTGCGGCAACCAATCTTCCTAAAGAATGGGATGCAGCCAACAAAGGACGAGTGACAAAAGGTGCGGCTTACGCATTGAAATCACGTGCTATGCTATATGCTGAGCGTTGGCAGGATGCTTATGACGCAGCTGATGAAGTAGAAAAGTTACAGCTGTATGATTTGGTGGACAACTATGCAGATGCTTGGAAAGGCAACAATAAAGAAGCTATTCTGGAATTTGACTACAATAAAGACAGTGGTCCGAATCATACCTTCGACCAGTATTACGTCCCTCAATGTGACGGCTACGACTTTGGTGCGCTAGGTACTCCGACACAGGAAATGGTAGAATCTTATGAAGATAAAAACGGAAATAAAGTAGACTGGTCCGAATGGCACGGCACTACCACCAAAGAACCTCCTTATGATCAGTTGGAACCTCGTTTTGCAGCTACTATTATTTATCGCGGCTCCACGTGGAAAGGCAGAGTGATGGATTGTAGCGTAGGCGGAACAAACGGTGCTTTCATGGCTTATCGTGAACAGTCATACTCCTATGGTAAAACAACAACCGGTTACTTCCTGCGTAAACTGCTGGATGAGAAACTGATTGACGTCAAAGGAACCAAAAGTTCTCAGGCATGGGTAGAAATCCGATTTGCTGAAGTTCTGTTGAATAAGGCCGAAGCAGCATACAGACTTAACAAAACCACTGAAGCACAGTCCTTAATGAATCGCGTCCGCGGACGTCAGGGAGTAAATCTGCCGGGCAAGTCTTCCAGTGGTGAAACATGGTTCAATGATTATCGCAACGAACGTAAGATTGAGCTTGCATACGAAGGACATCTGTTTTGGGATATGCGACGTTGGAGACTGGCACACATTGAATATAACAACTATCGCTGCCACGGTCTTAAGATTACGAACGGTACGTACGAATACATTGATTGCGACGGACAAGATCGTAAGTTCCCACAGAAGTTATACGTTTTACCGGTACCGACTTCTGAAATAAAAAATAATGCGTTAATTGAGCAATATGATGAATGGAAATAACTAAAAGCTTAATACAATGAAAAATAAAATATTATCAATTATTTCAGTCATTGCGTTTCTGATGGGTATAAGCGCATGCCATAGCCCTGAAGAATTCAATCCGACTGTTGAAAGGAACATTATCAATAATTTGACAGCATCCTTCCCGGATGATGACAGTGATGACAATAGTTTCACCAGTGAGATAGATTATACAAATCATGTGATTACCGTTGTATTTCCATATAACTATCCCAAACTTTCGGACAATGTCCTGCAACTGTCTGATCTGAAAAAGATGCGTATGATTGCTGATCTGGACAATAATGTATATGTATATCCTACATTATTATTTATGGATATGACGAAGGATAACTTTATAACAGTGAAAGACCAAACCGGCACAAGTACCGAATATAAAGTTGTGGCAGAAATTCGTAAAAGTAATGAGTGCGCAATCACGAAGTTCAATCTTACAAGTCTGGGATTATCAGGTATTATCAACGAAAGTTCCAAAACTATTTCTCTGATTAGCCTGGAAAGTATAGGTGAAGTATTAGCAGATGTATCGATCTCTCACGGAGCAACGATCTCGCCTGATCCAAGAACAGTCGCATTGAATTACGACCAAGACCAGAAAATTACTGTGACCGCACAAAACGGCACAACTAAGTCTACGTATACTGTCAAGAAAGAAATTCCAGAAAAGATTGCTGCCGGCTTACGCGCAAACAGTGCTAAACTTATTTGGGCTAAGAAACTTACAGACATAGGTATTTCAAGTTCTGATATGACGACTGGTATTGCTGTAACAAATGATTATGTAGTTATTAATGAACGCGCCAAAAATCCTATATACCTGAACGTCAAGAATGGAGAAAAAGCAGGGACAATGAATATTAGTTTTGCAGGTAGTCTGACAAACTTCTATACAACATCAGACAAGGACGGTAATATCCTGTTCACGAATCTGACTCCAAATGCCGGACCAGCCTTTACCTTATGGAAAGCCTCGGGAGTAGACCAAGCACCGGAAAAATACATAGAATTTCCTACTTCACTGGCTATGGGTAGAAAACTGTCAGTATCTGGCAGTCTGAACAATAATGCTATTATAACCGCTCCTATCTATGCTACTTCAGGACAGTTTGCCCGTTGGCAGGTAGAAAAGGGTGTACTTAAATCACAGACGCCGGATATTATTACAGCACAAGGAATAGGTGGCTGGGGAACAAATGCCGATGTCATTTACTCTGATCCGACAGATCCGACCAGTGATTATTTTACTACATTCTATGCCGAACCACGCAACCTATGCTGGATGGATGGAAAAACCAATTCAATCAAGAACAAGGGAGTGGCACTTGATGGAAACTACGTACCAAATGCAGTTGATCATGCTGTATTTAATAAGGTGGAATATGTAGCTTCAAATCTGGTAAATCCATGGAGTTGGGGAACTGCCGACAACATATACCTGTTCGATCTTTCATCAGGTTCATTAGGGACTCAGGCTATTGACTTCGGAAGTACCGGTCTGGGAATCAATGGAAACTATGGGTCTAAGATTCTTGGAAACACAAACGGTAATTATTGTGGTGATGTAGTATTGAAAGTTTCAGATGACGGTTATTATATGTACATCTACTTCATGTTCTGCAATGGATATGTAGGTTGTGTACAGTGCGACTGTATCGACATGTAAATACCATCTTTATGCAAGAAGCCTGTACCTCTTTCAGGTACAGGCTTCTTACTTCAACTATTAAGTCGTATAAAATGAATATTAAGAAAAATATAATAAAAGCATTTATGGGGGGAATAGCTGCCTGCTTGTGCATGGCATGTGGCGGCAACGACTCAAAAGATTATTGGGGAGACACCAGCGGAGGAGAAGACGAAGAACCGACAGAGAATCCTAATGCTTCCAAACCCCGTTATATCTGGATTGACGCGGCTGCCAACTTTCCCGATTTTGCCAACAGCAAAGAAAATATAGCTCGTGATCTGGCTTTGGCCAAAGATGCCGGTTTCACAGATATTGTAGTAGACGTACGTCCAACTACCGGAGATGTTCTATTTAAAACGAATCTTGTAGATCAAGTCAAATTTATGTATGCCTGGATCGGAAGTAACTATACCAAAGTAGAAAGAACGGCAACATGGGACTATCTGCAAGCCTTCGTTGACGAAGCACGCAAACAGGGGCTTCGTATTCATGCTGCCATCAATACTTTTGTCGGTGGAAATCAAATCGACGGAGGCACAGGACTATTGTATAGAGACCAGTCTAAGGCAGAGTGGGCAACACAGATGAACATGCAGGTAGGGATTACAAGCGTAATGAATACCAGTGAAAGTACCAAGTTTTTCAATCCTGCCCATCCGGAAGTACAAACGTTCCTTTGTGACTTGCTCAAGGATCTTGCAGGTTATGATCTGGACGGTATATTCTTAGACCGTGGACGTTTTCTCAATTTACAAGCCGATTTTTCTGACGAGTCCCGTAAGCAATTCGAGAATTACATGGGAGGTATAAAAATCCCCAACTACCCGAACGACATCTTGGCACCGGGTGCTTCCAGTCTTCCTGCCACCTATCCTAAATATCTGACTAAGTGGTTGGAATTCCGTGCAAAAGTGATTTATGACTTTATGCAGAAAACACGCACTGCTGTAAAAGGAGTGAAACCCGGCATCAAATTCGGAGTTTATGTAGGCGGCTGGTATTCTACCTATTATGATGTAGGTGTCAACTGGGCAGCTTCCACTTATGATACCTCGCGCTATTACAACTGGGCGACAAGCAAATATAAAAATTACGGCTATGCCGCCTGTATGGATCAAATACTGATTGGTGCCTATGCTTCACCGCTAAAGGTACACGGCACGACGGAATGGACTATGGAAGGTTTCTGTTCATTGGCTAAAGATAAAATAAAAGGAGAATGCCCCATTGTAGCCGGAGGTCCGGATGTAGGAAACTGGGATACCAATAATCAGGCTACTCAGGAACAAGAAAATCAGGCAATCGTACAATCTGTAAAGGCCTGTATGAATGTTTGCGACGGATATTTTCTGTTCGACATGATTCATCTAAAGAAAGCCGATCAATGGCAATATGCCAAAGAAGGCATCAAACTCGCAATTGAATAAAAAAGAATAACCGACACATTAGAATATGATCGTATGAGAAAAATAACAATAGTACTTTTATCAAGTCTGTTAATCATTGCATTGGGAGCATGTAAAAGCACAGCTCCCAAAGTGGAAAATGCCAAGCCCGCTTTGATGTGGTTTGATGCGGAAGCAAACTTTGAACGCTTCAGCAATCCTGACTCCATTGATTATTATCTGACAAAAATAAAATCATTAGGTTTCACCCATGCTATCGTTGATGTACGTCCCATCACCGGAGAAGTACTGTTCGATACGGAGTTTGCTCCTAAAATGCGTGAATGGCATGGATATGAACGCAAAGACTTCGATTACTTGGGACATTTCATCAAAAAAGCCCATGAACTGGGTATAGAAGTACATGCTTCACTCAATGTCTTTGTCGCAGGACACAATTATTTCGACCGTGGATTAGTCTATTCCACGCATCCTGAATGGGCATCGACAGTATACACTCCGAAAGGAATCACTTCCATCACCAATGAAAAGAAGAAATATTCGGCAATGGTTAATCCTATCAATGAGGAGTTTCAGACACATATATTGAATGTTCTCAAGGATTTAGTGAAACGTTATCCCGATCTGGATGGATTGATGCTGGATCGTGTACGCTATGATGGTATAACGGCAGACTTTTCAGACCTCTCCCGCCAGAAGTTCGAGGCGTATATCGGACAGAAAGTAGAAAAGTTTCCGGAAGACATCTTCGAATGGAAAAAGGACGAGAATGATAAATACTATCCCGAACGCGGAAAACATTTCCTGAAATGGATTGAATGGCGCACCAAGAACATCTACGACTTCATGGCCCGTGCCCGGAATGAAGTAAAGAAAGTGAATCCGGATATTTCTTTCGGTACATACACCGGAGCATGGTATCCTTCTTATTATGAAGTAGGCGTAAACTTTGCAAGCAAGAAATACGATCCGAGCGAAGATTTTGACTGGGCTACTCCCGAATATAAGAATTACGGTTATGCCGAACTGATGGACTTATATACTACCGGTAATTATTATACCGATATCACCATAGAAGAATCTCTGAAAAACAAAAAGAGCGTATGGAACGAAACTGATTCACAGGCACAAAGCGGCACGTGGTATTCTGTTGAAGGTTCTTGTCAGAAATTACGTAATATCATGAAAGATAATAAATTTATGGGTGGTATTCTGGTGGATCAATTCTATGACAATCCCGCCAAATTATCCGCAACCATAGAAATGAACCTGAAAGCTTCCGACGGACTGATGGTATTCGATATTGTACATATCATCAACAAAGGCTTATGGAAAGAAGTTGAAAACGGAATGAGAGCCGGAGGAGCTCTGAAGTAAAATCGAAAGAATACACTATGAATATGAAAAGATTCTCAATTATCTCCCTTTTATTATGGATAGGCATTCTGGCATTTGCCTCGGGAAAGCCAAAAGTAATGTGGTTAGACTGTTCGGCTAATTTCCAACGTTTCAGCTACCCCGATTCAATTCGCTACTATGTAGACAAATGCCATGAAGCAGGTATCACGCATCTGGTATTGGACATAAAAGACAATACGGGTGAAGTATTATATCCCAGCAAATATGCCGCACAGAAGAAGAACTGGAAAAACTTCGACCGTCCGGATTTTGACTTTATCGGTACCTTTATCGAAGCTGCTCATGCCCGCAATATGATCATCTTTGCCGGAATGAATATATTTGCTGACGGACAGAATATCGTGAAACGTGGCGCCATCTTCGATAAACACAAAAAGTGGCAGGCTATCAATTATGTACCGCGCAAAGGACTGCTCCCTGTAACGGAAATAGAAGGAAAGCCTACCATGTTCCTGAATCCGGCACTGAAAGAGGTGCAGAAGTATGAGATTGATGTGATCAAAGAAGTTGTCCGGAATTATGCATTTGACGGCATCATGCTTGACCGTGCACGATATGATTGTATTGATTCGGACTTTTCTCCTGAGTCAAAGAAGATGTTTGAGAAATTCATCGGAAAGAAAGTTGAGAAGTTTCCGGAGGATATTTTTGAGTGGCGCCCTAATGCCGAAGGAGGCATAGACCGTGTGGGTGGCCCATACTATCATCAATGGCTGACGTGGAGAGCTTCTGTTATATATAACTTTATAAAAGATGTACGTACTTCCATCAAAAAGATAAAGCCGGAATGTATGTTGGCCGCTTATACCGGTGCATGGTATCCTACTTACTTTGAGGTAGGTGTCAACTGGGCAAGCCGTAATTATGATGTCAGCAAGGACTTCAGTTGGGCTACTCCTGACTATAAGAATTATGGCTTTGCAGAGTTGCTGGATTTCTATACGAATGGCAATTACTACTGGAATGTAACGCTGGACGATTATTATAAATCTTCCGGTAAATTTAAGAATGAAACAGACAGCGAGTTTTCTACCGGAGAATATTTATGTGTAGAAGGCGGTTGCAAATATTCCAAGTACTTGCTGAAAGATGCGGTGCCAGTATGCGGCGGTCTGTATGTAGAAGATTACAAACGGGACGTAAACCAATTCCAGAAAGCAGTCCGTATGAACTTGAAAGAATCGGACGGTGTGATGATTTTCGACATTGTACACATTATCCGCAACGGATGGTGGGACGAACTAAAAGAAGCACTGGACGAAACTAAGCTGGATGAAGCGCGAATGATCAAAGGAACCGTTACTTGCGATGGCAAAGGTATAGCCAATGTGGTAGTGACAGACGGACAGCGTTGTGTCACTACAGACAAGAACGGTATTTACCATCTGCCCAATCTCGGAAACACACGCTTTGTATATATCACGACTCCTGCCGGATACTTGACGGATTGTGAACAAACGATTCCCCGATTCTATCAGGAAATTGATCTGAACAAGACGAATGAGTATAATTTCCGTCTGAAGAAGAATTCTAA
This sequence comes from Bacteroides sp. B1-V-101, assembly GCF_023656585.1. Classification (NCBI taxonomy): domain Bacteria; kingdom Pseudomonadati; phylum Bacteroidota; class Bacteroidia; order Bacteroidales; family Bacteroidaceae; genus Bacteroides; species Bacteroides sp. B1-V-101. The sequence goes on from NZ_JAMOKH010000041.1 coordinate 12,993, forward strand.
AGACGACAGTAAACACTTGTTTGTGCTGGAAGCGGATGTACAGGCCGGTCTGAAAGAGCACTGGGATCTGTATGCTCCCATTGTCGATGACTATAAACAGTTAATCGATCAATATTCGGATCGTGATGTATTCGGTCTGAATTGTGGAGACATCTTTTGGGACACACCAGCTACTTTCTTTCCACCTTATATCGATAAGGCAAAGAAACTGGATATCCCTATATATCGTGCAATCGGTAATCATGATATGGATTGTAATGGAGCTACTCATGAAACGTCGTACCGGACTTTCGAAGGATATTTCGGCCCTACTCACTACTCATTCAATAAAGGAAATGCCCACTATATTGTTATCAACAACAACTTTTATGTAGGACGTGAATACTTCTATATCGGCTATATAGATGAAACAACTTTCAAATGGTTGGAAGAAGATCTGTCTTATGTCCCTAAAGGTACATTAGTCTTTTTCATAACGCATATTCCTACGAGAATAACGGAACAGAAAAGACCTTTTAATTACGACTATGCCATGTTGGCAGGAGAAACGATCAATGCTGAAGCGGTTCATCAATTATTGGATGGCTATGAAACACACTTCCTGACGGGCCATCTTCATTCCAACTCGAACATTGTATTTAACGATCACCAAATGGAGCACAATACGGCTGCCGTATGTGGTATCTGGTGGCATGCGGATGTCTGCATCGACGGCACCCCACAAGGATACGGAGTCTACGAAGTAGACGGAAACCAAGTGAAATGGTACTATAAAAGTGCCGGCCATCCGAAAGACTACCAATTTCGAAGCTATGCTGCAGGAACATCTAAGGAATTCCCCAAAGATATTATTGCCAATGTCTGGAACTGGGATAAAAACTGGAAAGTAGAATGGCTGGAAAACGGAAAAGTGATGGGTACCATGACTCAATATACCGGAGTCGACCCGTATGCGCATCAAGTATGTACAGACAAAAAGAGAACCATGCAGAGCTGGATATCAGCAGCAAGTACAGGACATATGTTCCGTGCCACTCCCCGTAATCCGAAAGCTAAAATAGAGATCAGAGTAACAGACCGTTTCGGTAAAGTGTATCAGCAAAACGTTTCTAAATAAAGATTCATGAAGTATATCATATACCACCTATGGATTATCAGCCTGCTATTCCCATTGGGAATGCAGGCCAAAGTCAGGTTAACTTCCATCTGGGGTGATAACATGGTGTTGCAACAACAATCGGAAGTAACCTTCCACGGCAAAGCCTCTGCCAATAGTAAAATTACGATTGAAGCGTCATGGAATCACCGGAAGCTAACGACCCGAAGTGACCAGCATGGAAATTGGAATATTCAACTTCCTACTCCGGAAGCAGGCGGTCCCTATACTATTACATTCTCTGACGGCGAGGCACTTATATTAAAGAACATCTTACTGGGAGAAGTCTGGTTCTGTTCCGGCCAATCGAATATGGAAATGCCGGTCAGAGGTTTTCGGGGACAGCCGGTTTATGGTTCACAACCCTATATCGTGGCTGCCGACTCCAAACGGGAATTACGTTTGTTTACAGTCAAAAGAGATTGGAGTACGACTCCTAAGGAAGAAGGTATTACGGGATATTGGTCGGAACTTTCTCCGAAAGAAGTCGGAGACTTTAGTGCTGCCGCTTATTTTTTCGGAGACTTACTACAACGTTCATTGGATATTCCTGTCGGACTGATTCATTGCTCATGGAGTGCTTCCAAGATAGAGACTTGGATGGATAAAGAGACACTGTCCCAATTTCCGGAAGTTCAATTACCGGATATTGGACAAACCAAGTTCGACTGGCCTGCGGGCACACCTACTTTATTATGGAATGCAATGGTAAATCCATGGAGGGGATTTCCGGTCAAAGGAGTCATCTGGTATCAGGGAGAATCCAATTCTGCTGATCCCGCTCTTTATAAAAAACTCTTTCCCGCAATGGTCGCCCAGTGGAGAGAATTCTTTCATAGCCCTGCAATGCCTGTATACTATGTCCAGATCACTCCATGGCAGGCCGAAGGTAAAGATAGGCTTGATCGTGCATGGTTCCGTCAATGCCAGCTGGAATTAATGCAGGAAGTTCCTAATGTTGGTATGGTCACAACAACAGATGCAGGAAGTGAAAAATTCATTCATCCTCCCTACAAAATTAAAGTTGGTCAGCGCCTTGCTTACTGGGCTCTTGCCAAGACTTATGGCAAAAAAGGTTTTCTGTATGCAGGCCCTTTGTATAAAAGCCATCAATTGAAAGAGAATGTAGTAGAAATCACTTTTGAACATGGCAGTGATGGACTGATCCCTGAAAATCAAAAGTTGAGGGGATTTGAACTTGTAGACGAAAAGGGAAATATCGTACCGGCAGAAGCGGAAATAATCAATGGTTCTGCTCGTGTGAAAGTATGGAATGATTCGGTGCCTCATCCTGTAGAAGTGCGTTATTGTTTCCGCAATTATATGGAAGGTGATCTTTTCAATAACGCGGAAATACCTGCTTCTCCATTTCGGGCCGTAATACATCAATAAAAGGAAAATTATGAGTAACAACAGTACACGAGCTTCTTCTTTGGATGTCCTGCGCGGGTATGCCATTCTGACGATGGTTCTTTCCGGCAGCGTTGCCTGGGGAGTACTTCCCGGATGGATGTATCATGCTCAGGTAGGTCCCCGTTCCAACTTTGTGTTTGATGGTTCTATATATGGAATCACTTGGGTTGACCTGGTGTTTCCTTTTTTCCTGTTTGCAATGGGAGCTGCCTTCCCTTTTTCAATAGGTAACAAATACAGAAAGGGCAGCTCCCGCTGGAGAATTATATACGACAGCCTTTTAAGAGGTTTTCGGCTGACTTTCTTCGCTATTTTTATTCAGCATATATATCCGTGGGTAGTATCTTCTCCTCAGGATGTCCGCTCATGGCTCATTGCATTGGGAGGGTTTGCCTTGATGTTTCCCATGTTCATGAGGATTCCGTTCAAAATGCCGGAATACGTAAGGATGCTGATTAAAGTACTGGCTTATGCAACGGGAGTGTTCATGCTGCTGAATATCAACTATGCCGATGGACGGACATTCAGTCTGGGCTACAGTAATATTATCATTCTGGTATTAGCCAATATGGCTATTTTCGGTTCTCTGATTTATACGTTAACGATCAATAAACCATGGATTCGTATAGCAATATTGCCTTTTATCATGGCAGTGTTCCTGGGAAATGAAAACGCAGAATCATGGAATCATAGTCTGATGGCGTTCTCGCCCTTGCCGTGGATGTATAAGTTCTCCTATCTGAAGTATCTGTTTATCGTAATTCCCGGTAGCATTGCCGGAGAATATCTGCATGAGTGGCTACACTACAAAAACACGATGCCGGTAAACGACAATAAAGACGAACGCAAAAGAATGCCATGGATACTCTTATTGACTATCGGACTGATCGTATTTAATTTATACGGACTTTATATGCGTTATCTTTTGCTCAATTTAGCGGGTACGATCGCTATATTGTGTATCCTCTACATTCTATTGCAGGTAGAAGGGAAAAACACCAGTTACTGGTATAAACTCTTCAGAGCAGGAACTTATCTGATATTATTGGGACTGGCTTTTGAAGCTTATGAAGGGGGAATCCGGAAAGATCCTTCTACGTACAGTTATTATTTCCTTGCATCGGGACTTGCCTTCATGGCAATGATTGCATTTTCTATTATGTGCGACATTTATTCTTGGTCCCGATTGACCCGTCCATTGGAATATGCAGGGCAGAATCCGATGATTGCATACGTATCCACCCAGCTGGTAGTATTACCTTTATTGAATCTGGCAGGACTGGGAACATATCTTTCCTATCTGGATCAAAATGCCTGGCTGGGCTTTTTACGGGGAGTCATCGTAACTTCCCTGGCTTTATTAATAACCATATTATTTACTAAATTAAAATGTTTTTGGAGGACTTGAACCATGTTAATCAAACGTCTGTATTTTATAGCAACAGCACTGCTTACCTTCTCTGTATGTTCATGTGGAGAAAGTTATCCCGATCATCCGTGGGAATGGGATCAGGAGACTGAAGAGGAAGAATCGAATCCTGATATTGTATCACAAGGATGGACGGCAGCCGATAATTTCGGCAATCTTCCGGACTATATTCATATCTATAAATCACCGGAAAATCTGACGGGAAAGAAGGCGATTGCCTACATAGCTGTCGCAGATATGAGTAAAGCTAAATTTGAAGTTCTGGGCGACATCGCTTTCTCACAGGAAGCCAATGGATATGGAAGCAAATCGATACACACCCCTTCGGAGTTTTATGAATCTTCCAAAGCACCGGTAATCATCAATGGAGGATTGTTTTTTTATAGTGCCGGATTCTATTATTCGCAAAATCTAGTGATCCGTGAAGGGCAGATACTGGCACCCAATCAGAACTATTATTCGAAAGACTGGGTAACCATGTGGTATCCGACTTTAGGAGCCTTCTGCCAGATGAAGGACGGAACATTTCAAACGACATGGACTTATCAGGCATCCGACGGAATCAATTATTGCTATCCCGCCCCTGCTGATAACGATATAAATAAGGATCCGCTACAAGCTCCGTCATCTACTTTCCCCAACAGCGCAAAAGCACTGGAAGCTACCACCGGTATCGGAGGTGTTACTGTTTTACTGCGTGCCGGAGAAATTAAAAACACGTATGTAGAAGAAATGCTGGATATTTCTGCAGCTTCCAATCAACCTCGCACCGCAATTGGTATAACAACTGACAAAAAAATGATTATCTTTGTGTGCGAAGGCAGAAACATGACAGAAGGAGTAGCGGGGCTGACCACTGCCAACGTAGCTAAAGTAATGAAAGACCTGGGATGTACAGAGGCGCTGAATCTGGATGGAGGCGGTTCATCATGCATGCTGGTCAATGGCAAAGAAACCATTAAAGGCAGTGACGGCAAACAAAGGAAAGTGCTGACCGCTGTCGGAATTAAATAGATGATGAAACAATTCTTTTTTTTCACAATGTTGTGCCTGTTCGGCATTCAGTTGCAGGCACAACAACTGACGTACTATGATGCGTCATGCTTTCCTCTTTTAGGAAAAGCAACACAAGACACAGGGGCAAGATATGAGAGACTACCGGATTCTCTCAAAAACATTTCTCGCCCTCCTCTATGGAACTTGAGTCGTAATTCGGCAGGAATGGCGATACGATTTCGTAGTAACTCTACCCGAATAGCGTTGAAATGGGAGAATCTCTTTAATAACCATATGAATCATATGACCGATGTAGGAATAAAAGGTCTTGATTTATATTGTTGGGAAGGGAACGGTCAGTGGAGATTTGTCAATAGTGCACGTCCTAATGGAAAAACAAATCAAGCTACCGTTATCGCCAATATGCAGCCTAAAGAAAGGGAATATATGCTATATCTTCCTCTTTATGACGGACTTGTGTCACTGTCTATAGGAGTCGATTCTTTATCTTCCATTGATCAGCCTCAGATTAATTATCCAATCCGTGAGAAACCAATTGTATTCTATGGAACCAGCATCCTGCAAGGAGGCTGTGCTTCACGTCCCGGAATGGCACATACCAATATCATATCAAGAAGGTTGAACCGAGAATGCATTAATCTTGGTTTTAGTGGTAACGGACAACTTGACCTTGAAGTCGCAAGAGTCATGGCGGAAGTGGATGCCGGTGTCTTCGTTTTGGATTTTGTACCCAATGCTTCAGTAGAACAGATGAAAGAACGTATGGAAACTTTTTACCGGATCATTCGCAACAAGCATCCGAAAACTCCGATTGTATTTATAGAAGACCCTATTTTCACTCATACATTATTTGATCAGAGAGTAGCTCATGAAGTAACAAGGAAGAATCAAACATTGAATGAGATTTTCAATTCACTCAAGAAGAAGGGGGAAAAAGATATATATTTGATTCATTCGGAAAAGATGATAGGAGAAGATGGTGAGGCTACGGTTGATGGCATTCATTTTACCGACTTGGGAATGATAAGATATGCCAATTTGATAACTCCATTCATAAAAAAAATGATAAAGCGATAGGGTCTATGAATTTATCTTTTTCATCCGGCTACATTTAAGCATTAAAACAGTAGATTTATAAGATGTTATTTAATCTACTGTTTTAATTTTCTGAATATCTCTCAACGCATATCAACTCAACCTAAATGAATATTCATGGCTGATTCTACGAAATTCGAAACCTTCGGCATTTATTGAAGGATGTTCCAATAAAGCTCCATTTTCTCCAGTTTCTCTAGATTCAATCAGCTTATATCTTCCAAAAGATTTTTGGGCGCTTGAAACCTTTGAATCTTCATCAGGTTTAATAAGATATGACATCAAGCATACTTTACGCTTATATCGATTTATAAAAGCAGAAATAGAAGGAACAGCCTTGATTGTTCTTAACGTTTCCAACAATTGTATTTCCGCTTTTTCATATTTTCCACCGGGATAGATCACGTTTTTATCCTTATCAAGTATAGGCTTAGATAAGTTCTCAATATTTTTTTTGGTAGATGTTTGTTCGTTTAAGATATAAAAACTATCACAACTGCCTCCTGTCTCGTGCAAAATAAAATCACACCTCTTCCTTCCGGTTTCAAATTTTGTTCCCTTCAGGCCTATTAGATACGCTTCATAATTAATAACCTGAACTTCTGTCCGATTACTATGATCGAAAGAAATATTCCCAGTCTTATAATCCACGATAGATGTCAGACCTCTGTCTGTCAAATCAAAGTGCTCTTCAGCAGTAATCTCATATGGAACATCAACAATGGTACGATGTAATTTATAATGTGACGGTAGTTCCCGTTTTAGTAAGTCAATCATTGTATCTCATCTAATTTATCGTACTCATTGTATATCTCGTTAATATCATCCGATAGGTAATCCGTGTTTATCAGATGGGCATTTTGAACTTTAATGCTTTTTACCATCCCATGCTCTACTACATATACCTCAGTCTTATGATAGTCCAATGCTGCATTTTCTATTTTCACCCCTTTGTCAAATGCTTTAAGCAAAAGATTCAAATGATTAATGATATATGGACTATGAGTAGCCAAAGTCAATGTCATATATTTATTTCCGTTCAAGCATTTATCTATAAGCATATTTAATGATGAACGCTGGGCTGTAGGAAACATACTCAGTTCCGGTTCTTCAATCATCAGATGTATGGAACGGTTGGCAATATCACCGATATTCATATCATGTCTGAAAGATGATAAACTATCATTTTTGCCCAATAGAGTAACTATAGAAGAATTAAATCCGTGTACCAGATCAAAATGTTTTGAGAAATATTCAGCGATCACAGCAAGGGGTGTCATCGTTTGAATGCCAGAAGATGCATCTTCAAAATGAATTTTATAAGTGTCATTTACATTGCTGATAAAGAATTGTCTACTTCCATTCTGAGCTTTCTTTTCATAGTAGCGAACACCTAAATAAGGCATTTCCAGCTCCTTTATCACTTCTGTAGCTTTTTTAAAGTCTTGAAAGGTCTCGGTAAAATAGAATCCCAACGCTGCTCCATCACTCAAATTTGCTAATAAAGGAGCTATAGCTCCCCGTTTATCAGAGAAAAATGAGATCTTCTCCAATGATAAATTCTCGCTGCTGATTATTTTTCTTGTTCCTTTTAGTCCTTTCTGTGGAGTATAGGTTATATTACAATCTCCTTTGCTATAAACTATTTCAGTATCATTTTTGACATAATCTGTCATCCCGCCATTACGTAGATATTCAGAAATGCTTAAATCTATGGTTTTATCAATAACATTACCCAATTTCAAGTATGAGCGAAGATTTATTTGCTTACACATATGTCTCATCATAGCCAGCACCTTTAAAATGGTACTTTTTCCACTACCTGATTCACCAATAAAGAAAGTGAATGGTTTGATATTATCTAATTTGACATCCTTTATCGGGCCAAAGGATTTAATACTGAGATATTCTTTTTGTTCCATTATTTATATAATTCTTTATTATTGAGTAAAGGTAGTCTTTTTTTCGAGAACAACTTCATTTCAATGTTACTAAAATGATTCTACAAAAATAATAAAAAACTTTTTAGCTATAATCACTTTCATTTTTTTGCAACGGACAAAACATACATAGTAAAATAAAAACTCATAACAAATAGTTTCTATTTATTGACTTATTATCAACAATACTCAGTTGATTCCAGAATCTTTTTACTAAAAATTTTAAACTGACATCCTATATCGCAGGAAAGCTTGTTACATCGTATATATAAATTGACAATTTATATATATTCATGTTTTTTATCGAGTAATTTGAATATAACGATAAAAAGCAACATATTACATCTATATACATTTCATCCTCTTATTTTTCTATATTTAACTAAAAAGAGGAGCTTTACTAGCTTCATCTGTATACTATAGTTAATTTAAGCCAAGTTCTCGTAGGACTAGTCAACACTCTGACCACTGTTCTTGCTCTTGTAATCATCGACAGGGTCGGGCGCAAGCAACTGGTCTATTACGGAGTTTCGGGGATGGTTGTCTCCCTCCTGCTGATCGGCATTTACTTCCTCTTCGGTGATTCCTGGGGAGTATCCAGCCTCTTCCTGCTCGTTTTCTTCCTGTTCTATGTATTCTGCTGTGCCGTCTCCATCTGTGCCGTGGTGTTCGTGCTCCTTTCGGAGATGTACCCCACCAAGGTGCGCGGACTGGCGATGTCCATTGCAGGATTCGCCCTGTGGATAGGAACGTACCTGATCGGACAGCTAACCCCCTGGATGCTCCAGAATCTCACCCCCGCCGGAACATTCTTCCTGTTCGCAGTCATGTGCGTGCCGTATATGCTCATCGTATGGAAACTCGTGCCGGAGACCACAGGAAAGTCACTGGAAGAGATTGAAAGATACTGGACCCGGTCGGAACAGTAGAAGAAAGAAACCTTAATAACTTAACACTTAAAGATATATGGATTTTAAAACACTAGCCAATCAATATCGGAATGAATTATTGGATAATGTCCTTCCATTCTGGCTCGAACACTCTCAAGATCTTGAGTTTGGCGGTTATTTCACCTGCTTAGACCGCAAAGGAGGAGTTTTTGATACAGATAAATTCATCTGGTTGCAGGGACGTGAGGTGTGGATGTTCTCCATGCTTTACAACAAGGTGGAAAAACGACAGGAATGGCTGGATTGTGCCGTTCAGGGTGGTGAGTTCTTGAAAAAATATGGACATAATGGAGATTACAACTGGTATTTTTCACTCAATCGTTCGGGTAGACCATTAGTAGAACCATACAATATTTTCTCATATACTTTTGCCACCATGGCCTTCGGGCAGTTGAGTCTTGCTACCGGAAGTCAGGAATATGCAGACATAGCAAAAAAAACTTTTGAAATCATACTCTCTAAAGTTGATAATCCGAAAGGTAAATGGAATAAGCTTCATCCAGATACACGAAACTTGAAGAACTTCGCTCTCCCGATGATCCTTTGCAATCTGGCTTTGGAGATAGAACATCTGCTGGACCCTGACTACTTAAAACTAACAATGGAAACCTGCATCCATGAAGTGATGAATGTCTTTTATCGTCCGGAGCTGGGTGGTATCATTGTTGAGAATGTCGATATGGACGGTAATCTGGTTGATTGCTTCGAAGGTCGTCAGGTGACCCCCGGTCATGCTATCGAAGCGATGTGGTTTATCATGGATCTGGGCAAAAGGCTGGACCGACCGGAGCTCATACAACAAGCAATGTTAACCACCTTAACAATGCTTGATTACGGTTGGGACAAGCAATGTGGCGGCATCTATTACTTTATGGACCGTAACGGTTGTCCTCCCCAACAATTGGAGTGGGATCAGAAACTTTGGTGGGTGCACATTGAATCCTTGATTTCATTATTGAAAGGTTATCAGCTGACCGGAGATAAAAAATGTCTGGAATGGTTTGAGAAGGTACATGACTACACATGGACACACTTCAAAGATCCGGAATATCCGGAATGGTTCGGTTATCTGAATCGGCAGGGAGAAGTATTGCTGCCACTCAAAGGCGGGAAATGGAAAGGATGTTTCCATGTACCAAGAGGATTGTACCAATGCTGGAAAGTACTGGAAGAGTTATGAGAAACAAATGAAATTATACATCCATGAAAATCACATATCTAACATATAATACACATTCTTATTTTTATTACCCTGATATGAACAGACAATACTTCTATATAATACTTACAATTTTTCTTTTTACAGGTTGTAGAAAGGATACTGGATCAAGTAACCCAGTATTAGAACAGATGTGCCAGAGATTATTTCCTCAACATGCAGATTCTTTTGAATTTGAATTATTAAATGACTCAAACCAGATGGATCGTTTTATACTAGAATCGGCACACAAGAAAATTCGCATAAAAGGAAATAATAATAATTCTTTGGCCGTAGGTCTTAACCATTATCTGAAATATTACTGCCATACGAATGTATCTTGGTATGCCTCTGATAGCATTGATATGCCCGAAGAGTTACCAGTAATTCCTCAACCAATATCTATCCGTTCTAAGTGTGACAATCGTTTCTTCTTGAACTACTGTACATTTGGATATACAATGCCTTATTGGAAATGGTCTGATTGGGAAAGGTTGATTGACTGGATGGCATTAAATGGAATTACGATGCCATTAGCTATCAGTGGACAAGAGACAGTATGGTATAAGGTCTGGAGCAAATTAGGATTAAACGATGAACAAATACGTTCATATTTCACAGGACCTGCGCACTTGCCCTGGCATCGTATGTCTAATGTCGATTATTGGCAAAGTCCCCTGCCGAAATCATGGTTGGAGCAACAAGAAGTATTACAGAAACAAATATTAAAGAGAGAACGCGACTTTAATATGACCCCTGTTTTACCTGCATTTTCTGGCCACGTACCTAAAGAACTTAAAGCAATCTATCCGGATGCCAAAATTCACGAAATGAGTCAATGGGGAGGATATGATTCAAAATATCGTAGTCATTTTATAGAACCAATGGACTCTCTGTTCAACATCATTCAAAAAATGTATTTGGAAGAGCAGACGGCAATATACGGTACAGATCATATTTATGGAATTGATCCTTTTAATGAGGTTGATTCTCCAAATTGGAATGAAGATTTCCTGGCAAAGGTTTCTAATCAGATATATGAGTCCATTTACCAAGGAGATGCTGAGGCTAAGTGGTTGCAAATGACATGGATGTTTTACCATGATCAAAAGAAATGGACACAACCCAGAATCCGTTCTTTCCTGGAGGCTGTGCCAGATGACAAACTCATACTGTTGGATTACTATTGTGACAGTACAGAAATATGGAGGAATACGGAAAAGTACTATGGGAAACCATATATATGGTGTTACTTGGGCAATTTCGGTGGAAACTCCATGATGGTCGGAAATCTGGATGATGTTGATAGCAAAATCAAAAGGCTCTTTGCAGAAGGTGGTGAGAATGTATATGGCTTAGGAGCTACCTTGGAAGGCTTCGATGTGAATCCTTTTATGTATGAATTTGTATTTGACCAGGCATGGGATTATCCGTTAACAACTGATCAATGGATTCTAAACTGGGCAAAATGCAGAGGGGGAAATCAAGACGAACATATTCTGAAAGCATGGGATTCATTACATAAAAAAATATATAAAAAGCATGCAACAGCAGGGCAAGCCGTTTTAATGAATGCACGTCCAATGTTAGTGGGCACAGATAGTTGGAATACCTATCCGGACATCACTTACAACAATCGTGACTTATGGGATATTTGGACAGAAATGTTGAAAGCCAGTCATATAGACAATACTGGATATCGATTTGATGTAATAAATGTAGGACGGCAAGTATTAGGAAATCTTTTTTCCTTGTTTAGAGATCATTTTACTCAATGCTATTCAGAGAAAGACATAGATGGCATGAAGAAATGGGCCAATCAAATGGATTCACTATTGATAGATACAGACCGTCTGTTATCCTGTGAAACCAATTTTTCAATCGGCAAGTGGATTGACGATGCCCGTTCTTTTGGAGAAACAGAAGCTGAAAAAGAATATTATGAAGAAAATGCACGTTGTATCCTGACAGTATGGGGACAAAAAGCAACTCAATTAAATGACTATGCAAACAGGGGCTGGGGTGGATTAACTAACAGTTACTATCGTAAGCGTTGGAAACGCTTTACAACAGAAGTAATATCCGCCTCACTATCTAGCAAAAAGTTTGACGAAAAGCAATTTTATCAATCAATTACTGACTTCGAATATGAGTGGACATTATCCAAAGAGCACCATCCTATAATTTCTGGAGAGAACCCGATATTGTTGGCTAAAACATTATCAGAGAAATATATCCGATATTTCTATTAAGCACGTATATCCCAATAATAATCAATTATAAAATAAAACAGCCTATGAATATAATACCAAACTTGTAATTAGTGGAATTATCAAATCTAAAGAAGAAAAAAATACAGAATTACTTAACTTTAAATTATTAATGTATGATGTCGGACTTACGAAAAAACATTTTTTCAATTAAAATCTGGACTGTTACGACATTCTGTTTATTATCACTAGTAAACATGAACGCTAGTAATGCTCTTGCGCATTCTTTACAAAAAGATGAGATCAAAGAAGTAAAGGACAATCCTTCTGGCAAGAAAGTCACAGGAAAAGTATTGGATGAATTTGGAGAACCTATCCCCAGTGCATCGATATTGGTAGAAGGACGTTCAAGGGGAGTTATCACTGACTTGGACGGAACATTTGTGATAGAAGTCTTGCCAACAGATAAACTGGTCGTTTCTTTTCTGGGAATGGAAACACAGACTATTTTAGTAGGTAAGCAAACAAATATCGTAGTTAAAATGCAACCCCAAACAGCGGAGCTTGACGAAGTTACCGTAGTAGCATATGGTAAACAGCGAAAAGCAAGTGTTATCGGTGCCATCAATACGGTTTCGATGAATGAACTGAAAATGCCTGTTGCTAAATTGAGTTCCGGTTTGGCGGGACAGTTAGCTGGTATAGTTGTCATGCAACGTTCAGGTGAACCGGGTGCAGGTGCTGATTTTTGGATTCGGGGTATCAATACTTTTGGTGCAGGCAACAAACCTTTAGTGCTGGTTGATGGAGTAGAACGTAGTATGGACCTTGTGGATGTTGAGGATATCGCTTCTTTCTCTATTCTGAAAGACGCTACCGCAACAGCATTATATGGAGTGCGCGGAGCCAATGGTATTGTACTTATCACGACAAAACGTGGAACCGAATCAGCGCCTAAGATTAATGCACGGGTAGAATACGGTTTTACCAATCCGGTACGTATGCCCGAATTGGCTAATACGGAACAATGGATCAATTATTATAATGATATTACTCTGGAATCATCCGGACGCTTGGCTATACAACCTGAAGAAAAAGCAAAATACCTGAATAATACAGATCCGGATCTTTACCCGAATGTAGATTGGATGCAAACATTGTTTAAAGACTTCTCCAACACCACACGCGTGAATATCAACGTTACCGGGGGATCTCCTAAAATACGTTATTATGTAGGCGGCTCCTTTTATTCGGAAGGCAGTGTATTCAATATTTCGGATAAAGACCGCTACGATGCTTCAATGCGCTATAACAAGTTTAGTTTTCGTTCAAATATTGATATCAATGTAACTTCATCTACTGAGCTGAGTCTCTCACTGTCCAATCAATATGAGACCAAGAACCGTCCTTATGGTTCACTATCAGATTTGTATGCTTATATGATCCGTACTTCTCCGATAGCTACTCCTACTATTTATTCAGATGGCACTTTAGCTAAACCAAGTACGGGTACCAATCCTTATAACAGCCTGAATAACTCTGGGTACTCGCAGGATTTCTTCAACAATGCGCAATCACTTATTTCGCTTACACAGGATTTCTCAAAAATGGTAACTCCGGGATTAAAAGCCAATGTTAAGTTCTCATGGGACGCCTACAATGCGCATACACTAAACCGCATTGTAACACCATCTACCTACTATGCAACAGGACGTGATGAAGAAGGAAATCTTGACTTTGTAAGGAGTACTGAAGGTAGTGATTATATGAAACTCACACGGACGAATTCGGGCACACGTACTATCAACTTTGAAGCCTCAGCCAATTACGACCGCCTCTTTGGAGAAAAGCACCGTGTTGGAGCCTTGTTTCTTTTTAGTATGCGTAACTATACAGACAATTTCCCGGGTAATTATGTAGACGCTTTTGCCCACAAAAACATCGGTATTGCCGGTAGAGCTACTTATTCATATTACGACCGTTATTTTGCTGAATTTAACTTCGGATACAATGGCTCTGAGAATTTCGCACCTGACAAACGTTTTGGTTTCTTTCCCTCTTTTGCTATAGGATATATGCTAAGCAACGAAGCTTTCTGGGATCCGTTGCGTTCTACTATCCACCTGTTGAAAATCAAAGGTTCGTATGGAGAAATAGGTAATGACCAGATTGGCGGAAACAGACGTTTTGCATTCAACTCCACCATGAAAGAAGGACAATACGGCTATATTTTCGGAACGAATCCCGGTAGTGGAAGTATCGTAGGTATTTCTACAGGTATTCCGGGAAACCTGAATGTTTCATGGGAGAAAGCTCAAAAAGCGAATGTGGGACTGGAACTTGGCTTATTTGACCAGCTTAAATTCCAACTTGATTATTTTTATGAAAAGCGTACCGGTATCTATATTCAGCAAGAAAGTGTTCCTTCAATCGTCGGTCTCAATGAAACCCAGTATGTGAATCTTGGAGAAATGAAGAATCAAGGTTTCGATGGTTCTATGGAGTATGAACAACGATTTAATGACTGGTATGTCTCTGCCCGTGCCAATTTCACTTACAATCGAAATAAAAAGTTGTATGATGATAAACCGACTCCTATATGGCCCTACCAAAGTGAAGCTGGATTTGCCTATCGTCAGCAACGCGGTCTTATAGCTCTAGGTCTTTTTGAGTCAGAAGAAGATATAGCCAATAGCCCCAAACAAAACTTTGGAAACGTTCGTCCTGGTGATATTAAATATAAAGACATCAATGGTGATAACGTTATCGACGCATACGATAAGGTAGCGATTGGCTATACGGACGTACCGGAAATAAATTATGGATTTGGTATTAGTCTGGGCTGGAAAGGATTTGACGCTTCTCTGTTTATGCAGGGAGTAGGAAATGTGACTCGTATTATCGGTGGAGACGCTCTTTATGGTGCCTCTGATAATATAGAGCGTTTAGGACAGATTTACGCAGATGTAGCCGAAAAACGTTGGACAACCAGCAATCCTAATCCTAATGCTACTTATCCACGGCTTTCTATGAGCAAGGTAGAGAATAATCTTCAACCCTCCACCTACTGGCAACGTAATATGAGTTTTCTTCGTTTGAAAAATGTGGAGATAGGATATACCCTTCCGAAGCATATTTATAAACGTCTGGGCATGTCATCAATTCGTGTTTATGCACAGGGTGTCAACCTTTTGACATTCAGCAAATTCAAATTGTGGGATCCCGAACTCGATTCCAACTATGGAAATATATATCCTCAGATGAGAACAATCACCTTAGGTCTTAATCTTAACTTTTAAAGTATATTAGAACTATGAATAAAAAGATACGAATTTTAGGAATATTCCTATACTTCACCGTTGCATTCAGCTTGGTATCATGCAACGATTATCTGGATGTGACTTTGCTCGACCAGCTTACACAAGACGAAACCTTTAGTAAGCGTGTCTCTACCGAACAGTATTTAGCGCATGTTTATAGCTACTTGCCACGGGAATATGAATATCTGGAAGAAGGAAGCGCAGTTCCCCGTAGTGATGAAGCCATGTTCTCCTGGTATCAGTGGGTCAACTACCTCTCTTTCAATAATGGATCATGGGGACCTTCTACTCCAAACTATAATATTTGGAAAGCAAAGTATACAGGCATAAAACAAGCTAGTATATTCATGAACCATGTTGACGAATGTTTGGAGATTGACTCTGAAACGAGACGTATAATGAAAGCAGAAGCACGTTTTCTGCGAGCTTATTATTACTTTGAACTATTCCGTCAATATGGTCCTGTGTATATCTGGGGAGACATCGAATCGGATGAACTTATAAAACCGGAAACGATAGACCGTCATACAGTTGATGAAAACGTAAATTTCATAGCTGAAGAATATGATAAGGCTATTGCAGAACTTCCTGCAGAGATCAGCGATTTCACAAAATGGGCAGGACGTATCACCAAGGGAGCGGCAATGGCTGCCAAAGCGCGTTTAATGCTCTATGCCGCCAGTCCATTGTATAATGGATGCGATCTTTATAAAGGACAAATGAAGAATCTGTATGGTGATTTCCTTTTTCCACAAAGTCCCGATCCTCAAAAATGGGAAAAAGCCGCTAAAGCTGCCAAAGACGTTATAGATATGAACATCTATGAATTGTACAAAGACCAGACTGAAGCAGACCCTTTACTGCGTGCCATCAAATCTTATCAAGGAGTTCTTTTTGAAGAGTGGAATAAAGAAACGATCTGGGGTGCCTGGGGACGTAATCCTACTAATACTGGACTCGGGGCTATAGGTTTCTATCTGTATAGCCGGTGCATGCCTCCTAGAGTTTGTGAATTGGGTGTCGGTGGCTTCTGCCCGTCTCTGAAATTAGTAGATACTTATCCGATGGCTAAATCCGGAAGATATCCTGTTACCGGATATGATAATAACGGGAATCCTGTAATTGATAAGCAATCGGGATATACCAATACCGGTTTTACAGAAAATTTTAAGCAGCCGGGAGCCAGTTTTGCACCTGGATTTAAAGCGCATAATAGCTGCGTCGGACGTGACGCCCGTTTTTATGCTTCTGTATTTCCAAATGGTTTTTATTGGATCAATCAATATAAAGGCATAAAACAAGTTACCTTTTTTACGGGAGGATCGTCCTCGTACTTAGAATCCGGAGATTGTGTCAAAGTCGGATATCTGTGGAGACGCCCACTCGATCCTGCTCTTAATACAGAAAGTGGCAGTTGGGGAACCGTATTCTGGCCCTATTTCCGTTTGGCCGAAATATATCTTGACTATGCTGAAGCTTGCAATGAGAAGCCCGAACGCAATGAAACGGAAGCATTGAAGTATATTAACCTTGTTCGCGAACGTTCCGGTTTAAATGCCCTCGAAACAGCGTATCCGGAAGTGAAAGGCAATAAGGATTTGTTGCGGATGCTGATTCAAAAGGAACGCATGGTAGAATTAGCCTTTGAGGGACACCGATATTATGATGCCCGTCGCTGGATGATTGCTCAACAAGAGTTTCCCGGACCGGAATATTCTCTTAATTTATTGGCCACTTCATACGAAGATTCTTGGTCGCGGACATCAAATGTTTGGAAAGGTGGTCCCCGGGTATTTGAGCCTAAGCATTATTTCTTCCCTATCAATCAAGAACAATTGAGTGAAATGAAGAATATTACTCAAAATTACGGATGGTAAATATATGTAATGGATATAAATATGAAAAAACATAAGACAATACAATTCATAGCTGCTGCACTTTTTATTGCATCGGCATGTACTGATGATCGTGATAATCTCATGGTTAATGATCAAATCGGACTATTGCATTCTACCTATACAGAAACGGAGGTATTCCGTGGTATGGATACCTCCTATCAATTATTTGTTATCAAAAGTGGGAAAGGAAAGCAGGAGGCGGAAGTTTCCATTTCTGTTGACGAGACTGTACTTCAGAGTTATAATACGGATAACGGAACATCGATCCAATTATTGCCTTCCGATTGTTATACCATTCTTCAGCCTGCTCTGCGTCTCAGCGATTCCGACTATCGGAAAGCTTTTGATATTAAATGGAATGCCGACCGTCTATCCGATCTTCTTTCTACGGGAAAGGAATATGGCTTGCCCATACAAATGAGTGTGGTGCAAAATTTTATCTCAGCAGATGATGAGAGACTAAAAACCATTATTGTACCTACTATTAAGGAACCTTATTTGCAAATGGATGTTCCTGGTATGAGTCCGGTTACTGATTTTATGCCGACTTTCGGCGATTTGAATGAAAGAGAACTATTCGTTAAGATAAGAACTAATTATTCTAATGCCGAAGATGTTTCATTTCACATTGAAGTCGATCCTCAGTTAGTCACTGATTATAATACCGCTCATGGCACAGCCTATAAAATGTTGCCGGAGAGTTCCTTTACTGTAGATAATAAAGGAGTTATATTAACAGGCATGAAGGAAACATTCATTAAAATTAAATACCACAAGAAAGGGTTAATACCGGAAGAGGGTACTTATTTATTTGGTGACTATGTACTTCCACTACGCATTACTTCCGTTTCAAAATATGGTATAAGTCCTGATGCTGCGTCCAAACTGTACACAGTTAAATTCCAACCGGACCCAATAGACAAGAAAGGATGGAGTGTTATAGATTTCAACAACTGTTGTACCCAAGACGGCGGATGGTATCTGAATATGGGATGGGGAGTGGAATCATTGATAGACAATAATCCTGGCACACAATGGCTATGCCGATGGGATGTAAAAGAGCCCTTGCCCTATTACTTTGTATTTGACATGGGGAAAGAATATACATTATTCAGATTTGGATTTGCCAACCCTGTTGCACCAGCAGCACACGTTTGGGCAGGCACAGCGAAAGCCGGTTATGTAGAAGCTAGTATTGATAACGAGAATTGGATCAAATTAAAAGACTGGACTTCTCCCAAAATCGGAGAACCCAACGTTAATATGGATGTTCCTGCGACACAAGCCCGATACATTCGTTTTGTAATAACTGATACCTATCCGACTTATGACGGGCTGAGAGTTAGTCTTGGTGAAGTTTATGCTTGGGGTATGTAACTAAAAACATGAAAATTATGAACTATTTCTCACTATATCTAAAAGGATTGATATGTTTCTGTCTGTTATTTATTACTATGGATAGCCATGCGCTATCCATAGATAAAGGATATAGACAAAATAAAATAAAAGATCTGGCACTTATTTACCAGGGAGGCGTGCATCGTATTGACTGGACTTCGGATCAATTTCTCCCCTATGTGGTACACCAGTTTGCAGATGGACATAAAGACTGGTTATTTGACGGATTCTTGTTTTTGGAGTTCACAGACGGAAAAGGCTGTGGCTTTGCAACACGTTATTCGGACAAAAATGCAAGAAAAACAGAATGGCTATGGTTATTAGATCGTCTTTTTGAAGATGGTAAAGCGCTGTCTGCCTTAGATCGATGTATCGGAACACAGATTAAAGAAATCGGAAAACCGGATTTTACTCATCAGATAGTACTATGTCTTCCGGAAGTTCTTCCCGGACAAAAAGATTGGGGAGAAGTGGATGGTGAGCCAATGGACTTTTCCAGACAAGAGGATCAGGTGAAGGCCACCTGTTGGTATATCGATGAGTTAATGAAGCGATTCAAACAGGCAAAATACAAACATCTGAAATTATCCGGTTTCTACTGGCTGGCAGAGGATATTGATTTCACCAAAGATCTGTCAGTTCCATTAAGTAAGTATATTCATTCGAAGAACAAAACATTTTGTTGGATTCCGTATTGGCAGGCAAAAGGCTACAACCAATGGAGGGAATTAGGCTTTGATATCGCTTATCAACAACCGAACCACTTTTTTAAAGCCTCTATTCCCGATAAAAGACTGGAAGAAGCATGTCAATCTGCCGCCACTCTGAACATGGGGATGGAACTTGAATTTGATGAAAGAGCATTGTTTGATGCCAAGGACTCGTTTTATAATCGTCTGGTAGCGTATATTGATCATTTTGAAAGACAACAAGCCTTCCGTACATCTGCAATGGCCTATTATAGTGGCAATCATGCTGTTCTTGATATGTATAAATCAACGAACCCGAAAGATCATGAAGTCATGGACAGACTGGCTAATCTGATTGTATCAAGACGTGGCAAGCAAAAAAAAGAATCTCATCAGACCAAAGTTATTGCCCATCGTGGATTCTGGAATACACCCGGATCTGCACAGAACTCGCTAGCGGCTTTAGTGAAAGCTGATTCAATAGGTTGTTATGGTTCGGAATTTGATGTATGGCTGACAGCTGACGATGAATTGATGTTGAATCATGACGGATGGCATGACGGATACTCTCTGGAGAAAACATCTTCTGACGTGCTACGCACTTTAAAGTTAAGCAATGGGGAGAATATGCCAACTTTAGAGCAGTTCCTTGATAAAGCGAAGAAACTTAAAATACATCTGATACTGGAGATGAAACCCCTCAGTACTCCGGAACGTGAAACGAAAGCCGTTGAAATGATCCTAAAGTTGGTGGAAGAGAAAAAATTGACTCACAGAGTAGAATACATCTCTTTTTCCCGTCATGTGATGTGTGAGTTTATACGTCTGGCACCTCCTAAAACTCCAATTTTGTATTTGGGACAGGATATTTCGCCCAAGGAACTGAAACAATTGGGAGCTACCGGGGCAGATTACAATTATTGGGCTTATCATAAAAATCCGGATTGGTTGAAAGATCTGAAAAATTCAGGGATGACCTCCAATGTATGGACTGTAAATATCCCTTCTGAGATGCAATGGTGTATTGACAATGGTTTTGATCTGATAACCACAGATGCACCGACAGCTTTCTTAGGCTTATAATAATCATTTGGATAATATGCTGATGGCAAATTCCATCAGCATATTATATTTATACTGTTTATACGGACAAAAATAACAAAACAATGAAATCAATAAATATCATAGCAATTATGCCTTTTCTGGCATCATCTTTCATGACGCAAGCTCCTGTTTATCAAGATGTGAATCACCCCATTGGAAACAGAGTGGTAGGCGTATGGAAAACTAACAGCAAACAAGAAAGTCATGTCAGTTGACGAAACAATAACTTTCAGTTTAGCTGTCAAGAACACAGGGAACCGTGAAAGACAGGAAATTGTTCAGCTTTATATCAGAGACATAAAGTCTTCTCTTCCCCGCCCGGTGAAAGAATTAAAGAGATTTAAGAAAGTAAAATTAATGCCGGGTGAAGAAAAAATAGTTTCTTTGTCTATTGATAAAGAGGCATTAAGCTTTTTTGATGCGGAAAGACATGAATGGATTTGTGAACCGGGCAAATTTGAAGCTATCATAGCAGCATCAGCTATGGATATCAAAGATGTTCTCAAATTTGAATTAAAATAAAGATAGAAGCCATGACGAAACGTTTAATCCTTGCATTCGTATTTTTATCCTGGCACTTAGTAGCCTGCTCGAATGGAGATTCGGGAATTTCTTCCGGACTCCCGGATAAGCCTTCTGCAGAAGAAGACTCTCCCGGGACTGAAACGATATCTGAAGAAATGAGAGTGAAAATAACCGGCGAAGATTTATATATATCAGCCAAGTTAGATGCCAAAACCGATATTCTTTATTGGTTCAAGAAGTGTATGTTCAATGAACTGTTCACATTTTATAGAGTAGGAACAATTGACAACAATATGCCTGCTCCTGTCACTCTGCCCGATGCTTCTCCGACTTCTCTTCTGAATCTGGCTTACAGTGACAATATCGGTCCTTTTAATATAACCGGATACGGGTGGTGTGGAGGAAATCATCCCTATCTGGATGAAGTTACTCAAACTGCCCGCAATATCGGTTATCGTATTTACATAGACGGCAAAGAAATAAAGACAGATCTATCGACTCTGACAAAAGAGATAAAGATTGAAGTAATCAATGAAATAATGAACCCTTCCAAAGCCGATACCAGTAGTGGAAAAACACTTCTGAATGAGATCTTATGTATTGAGACTGTCAATTATTCTATTTATAGAAATAACATTCAAGTCTTGGTTACTCATGAATTTCAAAATGAGTCTCCCGTGACAGTACAAATGTATTACGGAATGCAATCTATGTTTGACAAGGAGACACATACATTAACTGCCAATGGCAAGTATGTGGACTGGACAGTACAAAAGGATGTTTCTACCTTTACAAAGAAAGAGTATCCGTCATTTCGCCGTTTCATTGAGAAAAGCGCAAATGCGTATCAATCTTCTTATCTGTTTGCCGACGGATTGGGAAATCATGAAGAAATATCAGATGATGATATTATATTCATAGGAAATTCCAGCAATAAGACCTACCACAAGATTATAGCTGATAGAGAACACAAAAAGGGGGATATTATTCATTGGAGTGGAGTGTATACCTGGTTTAAGTCTCCTGTTTCTGATGATGATGATTTGCTGTGTTATGAGGGTGTAATAGATAATAAAAAGGTCCTTTTTATAGATTGCAAGAAGAACGTCGACAGGACAATACAGTTGCCTGTCGATTATACAAAGAAGTCTTTTACGATTATAGAGAAAAGTAAATCAATAACAATTACCGGTAATAAAGTAACAGCCAAAGGACTTAGAATTGTATCCGACGGGTCCGGCAGTTGTGTGATTACCTTTGATTAATTTAGAAAACGATATGTGGAAAAATGTGTTAGTTCTGGTTAGCCTCTGTCTGTTGTTTGAAGATGTAAATGCTCAAACTACCAAGAACAGATACTATAAAGCTAATGATGAAAACGTTTCTTACGTGGGACGTACGGAAATACAGAGTGATGGCTCCGTTTCTTTCGACTGGACCGGTACTTATCTTCGTACCCGACTTTCGGGAGGAGAATTGTCTATGAAGATTTCAGATACTGGTATTAATTATTACAATGTTTTTGTAGACAGCCTTTTACACAAAACGGTAAAAGTATCCGGTAAAGATACTTTGATTAATTTCATTTCCGGCATGGATAAAGGCATCCATCATGTGTTGATTCAAAAACGTACGGAAGGGGAATGGGGAAAGACAACCATTCATCAATTTGTGCTTCACAATAAAGGAGAACTGATGAAAGAAACTGAGTGCCCGTCCAGACATATCGAATTTATCGGTAACTCGCTGACGTGTGGCTATGGTGTAGAAGGGAAAGACCGTAGCGAACCTTATAAAGCTGAAACGGAGAATTGCAACTTATCTTATGCCACTATTATCGCCCGCTATTTCAATGCCGATTATACGCTTATTGCACATTCCGGACGTGGAGTAGTCCGCAATTATGGAGATTCCGTCCGAATATCTGCCGTGACAATGAAAGACCGTATGCTGAATACATTTGATATGAATTTGGATAAGAAATGGGACTTTAAAACATACAAGCCCGATTTGGTGGTTGTTAATTTAGGAACTAATGATTTTTCCACCAATATATATCCGTTGGAAGATGAGTTTATTCATGCTTATAAGCTACTAATAAGCCGTCTTCGTGCAAATTACGGAGATGTCCCAATATTATGCATCAGTCCGGCTATTGCTCAACGGCAGATCGTTCAATACATGGAGCGTATGCGCAAAGACTTGAATGATAAGAAAGTTTATATAGCAGTTCTTCCCGAAGGCCTTTGCGATTCGACTACAGACTTAGGAGCAGTATGGCATCCCAATTACAAAGGTCAAATGAAAATGGCTATGTCATTGATTCCTTATATGTCAACTATCACAGGATGGCCATTGAAAAAGGAATCGTTTTATTAAGACTTACCATGTTATATAATTATCAAAATGGCATTTTGTCATTTTGATAATTATAAACTCTTTAACGGGCGTATTTCCATCACTGCACAGGATAGAGAATAAAATGACAGAGATTTGCCGTTACAGGAAATCACTTTATTGCGAATATACATCTATATGCATTCTTTTTGCGTTATTTTTCATGCTATTCTGTAATATCTTTCTTTTTTTATATTACTTTGCATCATTCTGATTAATATTTTTCATCCTAAAACAAAGTCTAATAAATAAGATACCCATCATTTTAGAGCTAAAATGTGCTCCTTTTAAACGGACTTAGCGTTGCTTTTAAAGCAATGGGACGTTCCTTTAAAAGCAACCTTATGTTTATTTACAATCAACCTTATGTTTTAGCTCAATCAACCTTATGTTTATTTCAAACTATACGGTGTTTTTTATGCAAATGACCGCTCGTTTATTCATAATCATGCATATTAATTCAAGATTATATGCATATCTCTTTCTATCTTGACCCATCTATCAAAAGATAGAAATAGCAAAAATAGGGAAATAAGGAAATTATGCTTCCTATTTTACTATTTATCTATCATTTTGTTTTCTGTTCAACTTATTTTTAATGCCTGTTATTATACTGTCGGTATATCTATTGAATGATGTCAAGTTCTCCAAAACCACTTGATCTTAGTAAAAAACATCGTTACCAAAACAGCTAAAGACGTAATGATTACTCCCTGAAGGAACCCAAGCCACGCATTCTGCTGGAAGTAAGACAACAGCGAGGCAACTCCCAGTATATTAGCCAACGGCATAATGAATAAATCACCAACCACGTAAGCAATCATCGGATTCTGCCCGGACATAACAAGAAAGCGGCTACTTCGCACACATCTGAAATAATCACAAACAATACTTAAGAATAAGAGCGCAAGGAATGCCAGACCGGAAGTTACAAAGAAATAGCTAAAAGTGGCAGGATCTTTCTTGATACCTTCTTGAAAAGGTTCAAAACATAGCCCCAAAAGAAGAAGATATGCTCCGGCATTAAACAGCTTTTTCCATAACAAAGCGATTCCTTCTGTCGGACGTAAGAAAACCAATTTGCCAATCAATAACAGCACAAGTGTCGCTAATAAATTCACTGTCACCATACGGGTATAAAGCCCATAGAGATTGAATACAATAATCACCATAGTCAATATCAGCAGCGCAATTCCTATCTTACGGTATTGCGGTGAAGCCGGCTGTTCGGTATCCTTTCGGCCCTTCATCCATTCCATCAAATACTCACCGGCAATGCTGCCGGGAATTACAATAAACAGATATTTCAGATAATCAAACCGATACATCCAGGGCAAAGGAGTATAATTGAATATCACCTGTGTCCAGGAACCTTCGACAGTACTTCCCAAAATAACAGCCATCAGCAGCAATAAAACTCCCAAACGCAACCATCGGTTATGCATCGTAAAAATGTAGAGGGCAGAACCGAAGATGGCCATATTGGCTAATAACAGAATAATCACATTACTAAAATACAGGCTGAACGTTCTTCCATCGGCATAAGAAGTAGTAAGCATCATGATTACCGCAATTCCGTATGCGGCTATCTTTATGCCGGTATGTGCCCAGTCCGGCATTTTCAAAGGAATGCGCATGAACATCGGAAACAGAACCGCAAAGCAAAGAATAGCCAGCAACCAGGCTCTGATGTCCTGCGGAGAACTCAGCACATAAGGATAAAAATGCTGAATGAAGATGGCAAAGAAAGTCAGTTGTACTCCACGTTTCACCGCTTCATATACTAATTTCAGTTTAGAGTCACCTTTCTCTGCACGCTTACCTATGGAAAAAGGGAAAGCTGCTCCCATTGCAAACAGGAAGAAAGGAAAAACAAGGTCTACCCATGTAATGCCGGGCAAAGAAGGATTGAATATATGATCGGGTGGCGGCGTCTGCGCATGACTCATCCAACCGGGGAGCACCTGCGTTACGATGGTAGCAGAAAGTACCATCGTAATAATCGCATATCCTCTCAAAGCGTCTAATGCATAGGCCCGGTTATTCATAAGGAGCCTCCTCTTTTCATTCCTTCCTCTACTTCTTTCCACAGATTTTTGGTAATGATATGTACGATGTCAAATACCATTAATCCGTCCGAACGGCGAAGGTTCATCTCTATCGTTTCCGAAAGTTTGGCGGGGTTGTCATAGAACTGGTCCACCAGAATACCTCCCATAAATTTATTACCTTTCAATATCTGACGTAAATGCTGACATGAGCCTTCTACACAATACCACGTACCGGATTGAGCCTGCGAATCAGTTTCGTTCCAGATACTCCGGTTCGTTTTTCTGTATTCCTCGATGGTTATGTCCGTATAATAATTACCGGTAGCATAAAGGTCTATCAGCTCGGCATAGCCATAATTTTTATATTCGGGTGTTGCCCAGCTGAAATCTTTGCCCGGATCATATTCTTTGCTGGCAAAGTTTACGCCTACTTCATAATAAGATGGATACCAGGCACCGGTGTACGTGCCGAAAGAAACGTCAGGGTTGGCTGCCTTGACTTCTTTACGGGCAAGCGCCATGAAATCAGTAATGTTTTTAGTTCGCCATTCCAGCCATTTCCGGAAATATTTTCCTGGTTGCGTTGTGTATTTCCCATCTGCATTTTTAGTCCAACGGAAAATATCTTCGGGGAAGTTTGCGACTTTTTTACCTATGTATTCTTCAAACTTCTTACGTGACAATGAAGAAAAATCAGCGGTTATTCCATCGTAACGTACCCGGTCGAGCATCAGACCGTCCAGGTCGGGATATTTGGTCACGACTTCTTTCAGAACATTCAGGATATGGGTACGATATTCTTCGTTCAAAGGATTGATCATGGCACCATATTTATGCTTCTCTTCGGTGATTGGAATGATTCCTTTATCGGGAGTGTACACCATCGAAGCCCATTCCGGATGTCCGCTATATACCATTCCACGGTCAAAATAGTTGTGTCCGGCACAGAATACATTCAATGAGGCGTGTATCTCCAGCCCCAGTTCGTGCCCTTTTTTGATAAAGTATCCCAGATAGTCAAAATCACCGGCTTTGGCTCCTTTCCATTCTTTCATTTGCGGAGCATATTCACTTTTATATAAAACTTCCCCTGTGATCGGACGAATGTCGACAACCGCATGTGTAAAGCCCAGCGATTTGATTTTTTCCAAGTAATAATCAATCGAATCTTTATGACTGAAGCGCTCAAAGTTTGCTTCGGCATCAATCCACATTAAGGCCGGTTTCTTTTTGATAACGATCCGGAAAGGAGAAGCCGGAAGCCCGGCATTATTGCATAATTCCCCCTGCATATAATTCCGGAAGCAGTAGCGGACTTCTGTCGGGGCACTAACAGAATCATTCCATACTTTCACAGTAGATGTGCCATTGATGACCTCCGCCTTTGCAGGTCGGAATATACCATCGGAACCTACGATCTCAAAACCTTTCACATTCTGATTTTCCGGAGTCAGTCCTTCCTCTCCATATTCAAAGTCTATTTCTACGGCATTTCCCTGGATACGATAGGTCTTGTAGACAGGACCGGAATATTGGAATCCTTTTCGGCCGTAAGTCTGGGCCAGTGCCCAATAAGCTAACCGCTCTCCAACCTTAATCTTATAAGGTGAATGTATAAAGAGTTCACTGCCTGCGTCTCCGGTGGTCACCATTCCCACTCCGGGAACTTCCTTCATCAGCTCCAACTGACATTGACGGAACCATGCCCAATCCAACTTGTCATTCCCTTCGGACTTCCAGGGAGCAATCTGGACATAATAAAATGGCATTTCAGCATTATGAAAGAAATTTCTCCATTGAGAAACCATAGCGGGAAAAAGCTTTTTATAAAGAGCAGGATCGGGAGTATTCGCCTCGCCCTGATACCAGATAACTCCTTTGACAGGGAATCCTTTCCACGGATTTACCATTGCGTTCCACAACAGAGTAGGCGTCCCGGCAGCCCATTCGAATTTATCCTGATTTGTATCCGGCAAGGTTACTTCGGAAAAATGAGATAAGGTTTCTTTGTCCATCCATGCTTCAATCTTTGACATACTCCAGGAGCAATGTATTAATCCTACAGGCACGTCCAAGGATTGTTGCAACAGATTGCCGAAGAAATAAGCTGTTGCACTGAAATCGGCCACTTCTTCCGAAGATGCTTCACTCCATTGTCCGTCTATTCCTTCTTCTTTCGGAGTCGTGCTCCAATTGTTCTTTACGGTGTAAAGTCTTAATGGTCGTTTAGGATTAGCGGACACGATATAGGGCTGCGAACCATAGACCGGTTGTCCGCGGAACCCTTTTACCGGCATTTCCATATTCGACTGTCCGGAGCAGAACCAGACTTCACCGATCAGGATATTTTTTAAGGTCAGCTCTTCTCCGTCCGAAAAAGTAATGGTATATGGTCCGCCGGCTTCCGGAGTCGGAAGAGCCAGTGTCCATTGTCCGTTCCGGTCACAATCTGCATAGATTTTCCGATGATTCCATGAAGCGGAAGCATATACACGTTTTCCGGGAGTAGCCTTTCCACGAAAAGTAACTTCTGCTTGTTGCTGCAACACCATGTTGTCTCCCCAAATGGAGGTCAGGGTTACTTTAGCTTCTGTTTTCAGAACAAAGAACAAACTTATAAGTAGCCAAAAGTATCTGTTTCTGAACATATGATTTTAGTTTATTTGTTTTCAATAGTTTGAGTATATACATTACCAAAACGGTCAGTCACCTTAATCTCTAGCCTTGCGTTTGGGTCATGAGGAGTTGCATGAAAGAGATGCTCGGTGAGAACCGGAGATATCCAGTCATATTTCACCTTTTCCTTATCTGAACAGATGACTTTTGCCATAGGATCATATCCTTTGTACTTTTGCATTTCGCCCATCCTTTGTCCATTTTCATACCATTCTACCTTCCACAGATCATCCCAGTTCCATACATTGGCTATGATATCAGAAGGATATTCATCCGACGATCCTGCCGGATAAGCATGAAACTGGTGTTCCAGCGGATAACCTGCGCTTTTATAAATCCACTTCAATTGATCTCCGTTCACTTCATATATACCGTAACCTCTGGGAGTTCCGTCTACATTGATGTCTGCACGCCACCAAGTGCCACACACTGCTGCCGTATTATGCTCCATCAACGAATCATTGAAACAAACGTTCGTATTGAAATGGGTATGCCCGGAAATGATATGCGCATTATAGCCCTCCAAGAGTTTATATAGTGCAGCTGTATTCACTGTTTCATCCTGATCCAAAGTATTATATCTTAACTTTTTCTGAAGGCTGGAGGGAATGTGCATGACCACAAATACCAGCTTATCCCTGGACACATACGAAAGGTCTTTTTCCAGCCATGCAAAAGTCCGTTCATCAATATATCCGATGTACTGGTAGTCACGATTGACATAGAAACAATTGTCGAGTACAATGTAATGGGCTTTTCCTTTATTAAACGAATAGTAGATGGGGCCGAAATAACTTTCAAAAGTACGGTACGAGTACTCAAAAGTACGTCCTCCGTAGGTCATGTCATGGTTGCCGATAGCACGATAAACGGGAAAGTCCAAAGTAGATACGGTATTAATGTAAGATGGATACAAAGAGGGGGT
Source organism: Bacteroides sp. B1-V-101 (assembly GCF_023656585.1). Taxonomy (NCBI): domain Bacteria; kingdom Pseudomonadati; phylum Bacteroidota; class Bacteroidia; order Bacteroidales; family Bacteroidaceae; genus Bacteroides; species Bacteroides sp. B1-V-101. The sequence continues at coordinate 42,384 of NZ_JAMOKH010000041.1, forward strand.
ATCACCCACGATGTCTCCACAATCAATACCGAATATGTCTCTTTTTCCCGAATAAGGCTGTACATATTCTTTTATATCCTGCAGGAATCTGCCATAGGCTTTCACATCGTCTTCGGAAGTGACTTGCACATCAGCCTGCACCAGAAACAGATGATTCGCATCATTCTGAGGATTTTTCATCAACTCAAAATTATATCCGTCTTGTTTATCCATCTCTATTTGTTGATGGAATAAGGGAATGGTCTTTTCTGTTTTCGGCTGATAACCGGAAGGCACGGACAAGTAAACAAACCGGGCATCCCTTTGAGGAGCAAGCACATATTCGCCCGACTTATTAGTCAGAACACAGTCGATTCCGTCCGTTACAACTACTCCTTGAAGTCCTTTCCCATGACAGGTTACCTTTCCACGAATAGTACCGGATAAATTTTGAGCCTGCAAGTTCAAACTCAAACTCATCAAAATGACAAGTTGTAATAAATATATTTTCATAGTTATCTATTGTTCTTTATACAAATAAGGCAATTCATTAACATTAAGTCTGAACCTTGCGGCTCAGACTTAGTGCTATGAATAGAAAGGAGAATACTTGATTGAGTATATTCTCAGATTGAATTATCAACTTCCTATTTTTGAACGGACTCCAGATAGTTATCAAATCCTGTCTTGAAAGCGTTCCAATAGTCGTACATCTTGATATGACAGAGGTCGAATGCGAAGAAGCCGTCGCTATTGTTTATACATGCGTCGATGGCATCAGGTATTTTAGCGGCTTGTCCACCGTTAGTCCATCCGGTACCATTGCCTATGTCCGGACCTCCGGAGAAGGGAACGTCACCTTTCAGCAACTCGCGACCGTTTTTGCAAAATCCCTCCATTGTCCATTCGCCGCTACCATAAATCTTATCGACAGATGCATAAGCACCTAAGAATATATAATCCAGATGATCGGCATAACCATAGTTCTTATAATCTGCTGTTGCCCATTTAGGATAGTAGGCTGAGGTGTCATATTTAGGACTTGCCCAATTTACTCCCGAAGTATAATAACTGGAATACCATGCGCCTACATACACTCCAAAATTGATTTCTGAATTTACGGATTTTACTTTCTCACGTGCCTTGACGATAAAGTCGTGAATCACTTTTACACGAAATTCCAACCATTTCTTGAAATAGGCAGGCTGATCTGAAGGTATCTCATCTGTGCCTGGTGCCATAATGTCTTCCGGAAAATGAGCAACTGTTTCCCCAATGTACTCTTCAAACTTCTGTTTAGAAACAGCCGAGAAATCACTTTCCAAGCCATAATCGTCATAACGGCAACGGTCCAGAATTATTCCATCCAAGTCATATTTAGCCAGGTCACCCAGTAACTGCAAAACGAAGTTCTGCACATCATCGTTAGCCGGATTCAAAAATTTAGCTCCATAATCGGTCTCGTCATTCAACAAATCCATCGTATTTGTCAGACCGTCAGCGAGATTAGCCACACTTGCCCATTCCTTCTTCGAGTCATCACGGAACAGTATTCCATCTGATCCGAGGTTATAGGGACATAAGTAACCACCGACGAAAGTATTGACTGACGCATGTACTTTCAGCCCCTGACTTCTGGCTGCATCTATAAATGCCTGCAGGTAATCCCATGTTTCAGTACGTTCATAATATACATAACCCGAACTTCCCCACACATCCATTCGCTTCACCTGATCTACTGCAGTAGTGTTGAACAAAACATCTCCTGTAGTGGGACGCACGTCAACAATGATATCAGTAAACCCTGCGTTTTTTACTTTCACCATATCTGTGGAGATATTCTCCTTATTATTCGCATAATCCGGAAAATTAGCTGCCGCATCAATCCAGACATAGCGTGGCTTGATTTCTGTTACATCCGGATTTTCCGGTCCCTCTGTTGAATTATCATTCCAGGGCCATCCGGGGATTCCATCAGAATCATCACTACATGAAGTGATAGCAACCATTCCGCAAAACGTCAATAATAATATTTTAAAAAGATTTCTCATATTATATATGTTTATTAATGTCAGTATCTCTTTTGAAACACATTAATTATTTGTCGATACAATCAAATTCATACCCTCCGATAATCTTACAGTTGTTGTCAACATAGTAGAGACGAAGTTTATATCCATCTGTAGTTGGAGCAAGCAGTACATCACCTGTTGCCGCTACACCATCTGCAGAACCGAACGAAGAAAGTGAAGGATTGAATGTCAAAGCATCTGAAGTAGATACCGTACCAGTGAACGATCCGTCCGAGGTTACATCGTACATATATAAATACGGAGTGCCGCCCCATTGCGGGAAGTGAGCCGTAGATACCAATACAAGATACTGTGCATTATTGAACGTTCTTGCATCCAGACAATTATTATTCATTGCCCAGGAATTGCCATTGTCCGAATTGGATAAAGACTTGGACGCATTATTACTTATTCCATTCACCCAATAAAGTACGTTAGGATCATAATAGGATAAGAAATAATCACTTTGTGCAGTAGTTCCTTTGGTGACAACCTTCGTGTTTGACACAGGAGATCCCCAATAGCCAACACCATTTACCGATACTACTTCAGGACTTCCCAATACACCGTTTGTTATAATCCAGCGAACAAACGTATTAGAACCGGACGAGGCTGTTCCGTCACACGTAGCAATAATAGCGGCATTTGTATTGATATCGCCCTGTACAGATACTTTTGTACCCATATCCAGACTTGTATTGTTGGTATAAGATGTCAATAAAGTTGGAGCTGTGGTTACAGAAGAAGTCTTATAGATAGAGAAGGATTTACCATTAGCTGCTTTTGTTGCCAATAATATGTTTCCTTTACTATCACTTGTCACACAACCTAAAGATGCAACACCTACACTTCCCAAAGTCATATTGCCAATCTTACTTCCTGTAGAGGCATTATAATAGGTAGGAGCAGTAGAACCGTCCCCTAAGCAAACAACTAAATTATTGCCATTAACGGCCAGTGAAGGTGAGTTGGCTGAAGTCCAGGGCAAACCTATAACTCCCATATCCAATTTAAACAATTCTGTCTCACTGCCTTTTCTATATCCATAAGGGATCTTATCCGGCACTGCCTTCTGAACTGTGTACGTCTGCTTCGTCACTCCGTCGTGAGCGATGACCGTCAGTTCTATAGGTGAATTGAAGTCAAGCGCCTCTGTCTTAGGATCCGGCGACATTGTCGCATGAGAGGAAAGCGAATATTCTGCCAGACAGGAAGATAAATCTTCTGCAGAAATCAGAGATACCGTCTTATGCTCTTCGTCAATAATTCCACTAATATCTTCGGCCGGTATTGAGAAACTTAATAGCTGACATTTATTGGATTTCACTCTTTCACCCGTAATGCAGATTTGTTTCTTATATCCCTGCGCATCCGTATAAGTGAAGTAATTTTCTTTAGTCAAATCCAGTATCGTCAGAACAGGGTCAATAGTACAGTTAGGAGCTAACTTTGCCTGAACCCTCATTGTTTTCATGTATTCCGCCGTTTCATTTTCACTGTCTTCCGGATAAAACCATGGCATAGGAATCACATATTTATCTACAGACGCATCCGCAATTGTATAGACAACAGCTTCTTTGTCCACGTAAGGACCTGATGTAAAAAGTGCGGTCAAGCTTGTGATTCCCTGCCGCTCAGCAGTTGGAAGCACATATTCCGGATCTTGGCAGGAACTCATTAATGCCAATACTCCTAATAGTAAATACTGTATATTCTTTTTCATAATTGTTTTCATTTTAGATTTATTGCCATTCTGCATATTGAGTTACAGCACCGTTATTGTCCAACTCCGCCTGTGGCATAGGGAAACGGTACATCTTAGTCGGGAAGTTACGATCTTTGTCATCACACTCTACATAAATGTAATTGAACGAACCGTTTGCATTCTGTTCTATCTTAAGTCCATGAAGACGGACACCGGTGAATGCCGTTGCAGATAGTCTCCAGCGACGCATATCCCAATAATAGTGTCCTTCATAAGCTAATTCGACTTTACGTTCCTGACGAATCGCTTTCATCAGGTCTTCTCCACTCTTGTCCGAATAAGGCAAGCCGACTCTGTTACGAATGTCTTTGATGTCTTTATTGGCTTTATCGGCATAGCCACTCAAATGATAGCAAGCCTCAGCATGATTTAGTAACACTTCGGCATAACGGATTTCGGTCCATGGCTGTGTACTTGCCTGCACAGAAGTGAAACTATGAGTCTCATCCACCAGCTTGCGCAAATAATAACCTGTGGTAGAACGTCCTTCTGGTTTGGCATCCGTTTTCCACGCAGCCCAACCATCAGTACCATTGACATAAGATGCGATCGTTCTGCCTTTCCACATAGCGCCATTATAAAGAATGGTTGCTTTGAAGCGTGGTTCAAGTTTATCGTATGGAGGAGTTGCCGTTGTTCCTTCTGCTGTATGCCAAGTACTCCAATCCGGAAAACCGCTACCGTCCGCATATTCATAAGATTCTACCATTTCTTGTGTCGGAGTTCCGAATCCTCCGGTCATTGAATTACCATCCAATGCTTTATCACCTCCGGGAGCCATATAGCCGTCAAAATCATGAGTTACAGTAGAACTCTTGTCATAGCAATATTGCAGAATAGCTTCCTGACTTCCTGCTTTAAATGCATTAGAATAATTCTCTTTTTCTTCCAGCTTATATCCCATGCCCATCACTTCTTCAGCAGCGATCCGGGCATCATCCCATCTTTCTGCATAAAGCATTGCCCGTGACAGCATTGCATAAGCAGCTCCGCTAGTCAGACGTCCATTAGGGGTTTTATCAACCGGTAAATGTTCGCCCGCAAACTTCAGGTCCTCATATACAAAGTTCCATCCTTCTGCCTCGGAACTGACCGGCATATCCTTCTTTATATTATCCAGATCTTCGTCATATATGATTACTTCCTTATAACGTTTTATCAGGTCGGTATATAAATATCCTCTGAAGAAGCGCATTTCCGCTTCCAGCCGTTCTTGTTCCGTCTGACCGAATGAGGCATATTTTTTCAGTTTATTGATACCTTCGTTGACACGGCGTACATATTCATACATCGTCCCCCAATTGCCTAAATAAGTGCTGACATAACTTACTGTCAGAACGGATCCTCCATAAGCGATTTCGCTAGGTATCTGGCATTTAGACATATAGTTATAGGAACCGTATTTGAGTTGGTCTGTCAACGCTTCCGTCATACCGGCCAGGCATTGTCCGTCACGATAAACTCCTAAATAATCGATATAACGGTAGAAATCGTTGACAGCTTGTTCGGCATATTCCAGTTTACTCCATACCAGTTTATCTGATGCTTTGTCCGTTGGTGTCATGTCCAGATAATCACTACATGAACCAAGCCCTAAAGAGGCTCCCAACAATATGATACTTATAAATTTTGTTTTCATAATAAATCTTTTAAAGGTTTAGAAAGTCAGAGTTATACCGCCCATGATTGTGCGTTGTTGAGGATAATATCCGTTATTCACTCCCGGAGATTCGGGGTCGATTCCATCGGGAAGACCGGAGATCGTGAATAAATTGGAGCCTTCTACATAAATTCTAAGATTCTGAATTCCCACAGGGCTCATCCACTTTTTAGGGAATGTATAACCCAGCTGTGCCGATTTGAGACGAAGGTATCTGCCATTACGCAACCAGAAGGTAGAAGCTAATCCATTGTCTCCTCCATGTCCTTGATTTCCCAGAGTCAGACGTGGGAATGTTCCATTCGGATTTTCCGTGGTATACGCATTCTGAACCAGATATAAAGGTGAGTTGGCGCCTTCTTTGAACGCCTGTGTCCAGACCGTATTGTCATCATAACCATTATAGTAAGTTCCGGTTAATGATACATCGAACAATGCGCCTCCGGTAAATTGCGCGCTCAAATCAAATCCGTTCCAGGCACAATTCAAGTTCAGACCATAAGTCAGTTCCGGACGATTGCCCCGTCCTACACGTGTTCTGTCATCTTCATCTATTTTGCCATCGCCATTTAAATCCTTATATTTGATGTCACCTACATTAGGACGGGTTCCATACCATGCGGAATTATCAATTTCTTCTTCCGAACGGAACAAGCCTTCTGCCACCCATACAACTGAAGCGTCTACACTGCGACCTGTACGTTTTCTCCATTCTACAGTATTGGGACTATCCGGATAACGGAGATAGCGATTTCTTGCAAAAGTCAAGTTGAAACTGGCTCCGTAAGAAAATGGTTTCCCTGCCAGATTTAATTTATTACGATGACTCACTGTGATTTCAACTCCCTTGCTGTCTACCTTGTTATAGTTGGCATACGTATAATAATATCCTCCCATTGATGGCGGATAATCGCCTCCCATTGCTGTCAGAATATCATAGGTATAATTATAGAATGCATCAAATTCCATACCCAGTAAACCATTCCACATGGTAAAGTCGAAACCTGCATTGTAAGTTAACGTATTTTCCCACGTCAGAGTAGGATTCGCAATTACAGATGCACGCAGCGCCTGCATGACTTTTCCGTTCAGAATTGTCTGGTACGCATTTTTGTTACCGTCCATCAGGTTATAAGTACTGAGAAATGCATACGGACTCACATCGTCATTACCCAACAAACCGATAGATGCACGTATTTTCATATCATCCAGGAAAGTCAGATCGGACATAAAGTTTTCTTTGGATATTCTCCACGCTACTGATGCTGATGGGAAAAATGCCCAACGTTTTCCACTTACATTACCCGCAAACTTATACGAACCGTCATATCGTCCTGTGAATTCTGCCAGATACTTATTGTCATAGTCGTATTTCAAACGGAAAACGTAACCAATGCTACGATTGGCATCGCTATATCCGGAAATGGGGGAGTCTGCCGGTTGTCCGAAACTCAGTTCCGGAAGTTCTGCAAAACTCATATTCTTATTATATCCGGAGAAACTGTTTTCTTTATAATCACGGATTTCCGCAAGTACCATGGCTTCAACATTATGCTTACCGAAAGAATTCGCATAATTGATGCTTCCCTGGCCTACCATTTGACGGGAACTGAATTGTCCTTCACCTAAATTTATTCCATTTGCAGTTCCACGAGGATCATCCGCTTTAGTCCAAGTCCAGTCTGTAGTGGAAGTCGGCATTTTATTGATATAAGTAGAATAAGGTGTATTCAGGTTTTTATTATGTGAGGTCTTGTAGTCATAAGCTCCGGTAACCTTTACACTTAATCCTTTTACCCAAGGCAGATTATATTGTAAAGAGAGGTTAGTCTGCAAATCAAAGCTATTGGTATGTTTGTAGCCGGATTCATAAATAGCTGCTAGCGGACTATTCGGTAAGCTTGTATTATTCTGTGTAGTAGCGGTATAAAGTCCATCATATTTTTCCGGTAAATACGGATGCATCATGATAGTCTGGTGAGCAACGGATAACCAACCTTGTTCTCCCAATGTGGAATTAGAATCTGTACCACCGGAGGCATATCCCGGAGTTTCACGTTTTCCTACATTTCCGGCAACTCCCAAACTTAACTGGAAATTCTTGGCCAGCTGAGTTTCAATGTTGGTTCTTAAGTTGTACCGTCTATAAGTAAAGTTATCAATATTACCATCCTGTCCCAAATAGCCGACAGACGTGAAATAACGCATTTTGTCACTACCACCCTGTACGGTGATGTTATGCTTCTGATTGATACCTGTGCCAAATACTTTATCAATATAATTGACGTTATCCCATCCATCAGTAGGGTCGCCGTTCAACATCGCTTCCACATTTGCTTTTGTGAATACCGGTGTATATTGCTTCATGTCCGTAATACTTCCGTTAGCCAGCTTATCCATCATATCAGCCATATTATAATAATATGCAAACTGGGGACCATTCATAAACTGCGGAAAGTTTGCATTCATAGATGCTCCTATTGAACCGTTATATGTGATTCTTGACTTTCCTTCCTGTCCTCTCTTTGTTGTAACAATGATAACACCACCTGCGCCCTTCAAACCGTACACAGCCGCAGAAGCTCCATCTTTCAAGACAGATACACTCTCAATATCATTAGGATCAATGTCATTGATGGAACGAGGCATACCATCTACAATATAAGTAACATTGTAAATAGAACCACGAACCCGCAATACTGCTTGGTCATCACCCGGTTCTCCAGAGACTTGAACAGAAGAAATGCCCGGCAAACGTCCGCCTAACAAACTTGATACATTGGTTGCCGGTGCCTTTAACAGTTCGTCGCCTTTGACTGCAGAAACCGCTCCTGTCAGGGATTGTTTCTTTGCAGTACCATAACCAACGACAATCACTTCATCCAGAGATGCCACATCATCCTTCATCACCACATTGATCGTTTTCTGTCCGGCAACTTTTATATCTTGTTCCGCCATACCTACATATGTGAAAGACAATATATCTTTTGAAGTCGCCTGAATGCTGTATTTTCCATTAACATCTGTAACTGTACCATTAGTAGTCCCCTTTACTACAACACTTACACCAGGTAGAGATTCTCCTGTCTCATCAGTAACAGTACCTTGCACCAAACTCTGTGCATGAGCATTGATAGCACATGCAAAAAGTGCGCATATTGAGAAAAGAAATATCTTCAATATGCGAGAGTTTTGCTTAATTTTTGAGTTAAACTCTGTCATAGAATTAATTTTTAGATTATTAATAAGATTGGTTAACATAATAATTCATTGTTTCTATAGCTGTTCCAATACTTTCCAGCATTGAAATAATCCCCTTGGTACATGAAAGCACCCTTTCCATTTACCACCTTTCAGCGGTAACAAAACTTCCCCTCTGCGATTCAGATATCCGTACCATTCCGGATATTCCGGATCTTTGAAGTGCGACCATGTGTAGTCATGCACTTTTTCAAACCATTCCAGACATTTCCTGTCTCCGGTCAGCTGATAACCTTTCAGCAGTGATATCAGAGATTCAATATGCACCCACCAAAGTTTCTGATCCCATTCCAATTGCTGGGGAGGACAACCGTTACGGTCCATAAAGTAATAGATACCTCCATATTGCTTGTCCCAACCATAGTCGAGCATTGTCAGGGTTACGTCTTTTGCTTTTTCTATCAATTTCGGACGATTCAGGCGTTTGCCCAAATCCATGATGAACCACATCGCTTCGATAGCATGACCGGGAGTCACCTGGCGTCCTTCGAAGCAATCCACCAGATTACCGTCCATATCGACATTCTCAACAATGATGCCCCCTAGCTCCGGACGATAAAAGACATCCATCACTTCATGGATACAGGTTTCCATCGTCTGTTCCAGATAACCGGGATCCAGAAGATGTTCGATCTCCAAAGCCAGATTACAGAGAATCATCGGGAGAGCGAAGTTCTTCAGATTACGAGTACCCGGATGAAGCTTGTTCCACTTGCCTTTCGGATTATCAACCTTAGAAAGGATGATTTCAAAGGTCTTCTTTGCTATGTCCGCATACTCCTGATTTCCCGTAGCAAGACTCAGCTGTCCAAAGGCCATCGTGGCGAAAGTATATGAGAAAATATTGTATGGTTCTACCAGTGGTCTACCCGAACGGTCGAGTGAAAAGTACCAGTTATAATTCCCATCATGTCCGTATTTTTTTAAGAATTCACCACCCTGAACGGCACAATCCAGCCATTCCTGTCGTTTTTCCACTTTGTTGTAAAGCATGGAGAACATCCATACCTCACGTCCCTGCAACCAGATGAACTTATCCGTATCGAAAACCTTCCCTTCACGGTCCAGGCAGCTGAAATAACCGCCAAACTCAATATCTTGGGAGTGCTCGAGCCAGAATGGAAGGACATTGTCCAACAATTCATCCCGGTACTGATTCGCTAGTTTCTTAAAATCCATAATATTGTTTTTATTATAGATAGGTATAGGGTACACCGAAGGCGGGGAAACGTTTCTTGAATGGCCATGCAGAAAACCGCCTGCGGCTTCTCTATACTTCTCAGTTGTTGTTAGTTTACTGTTATTAAGGTCTCTTTCTTCTACTGTTCCGACCGGGTCCAGTATCT
>NZ_JAMOKH010000042.1:0-51893 GCF_023656585.1 Bacteroides sp. B1-V-101
GATTCAGCCTATAGTCATTTAAGACTAGTGTCAAAGTTAGTTCACTGCAACTCTACTTTTCAAATATACACTTATATTTTGTTGTGATATTTAATACTGCAAATGTAAATGTGTCAAAAGTCAATAGTAACGAAACTGGGGCTGACAAAAAAGTCGGCAGTATCTTAAATCTCCTCCTTCGGGAAGGAGGAGTACCCGCAGGGGGAGGTGGTAGGTGAATACACAAGCTATTGCTACTGACTTTTGCCCCCCCATTAATGAGTAATATTATTACCGAAGTGTTACACTCAATTTATTCCCCGAAGGTATATCCGAACTATTGCCATACATGATTTCATATTTTCCGGGCATAATACGCATAGTATTTGTAGTCGGATCAAAGAACTCAAATGTAGTTGGCAAAAGATCAATAGATACAACACAAGTCTCTCCCGCCTTCAGCGGTACCCGACGGAAAGCGCGCAAACTCTTTATCGGCCCTTCCGCATCATCTACTTTGCGGACATACACCTGAATAACTTCAGCTCCATCATACTTCCCTGTATTCTTCACATTGACTTTAAAATTCAAATCCTGTCCGGCAGATATAGTTTTCTTATTCAAACGTCCTTTGGAAATATTGAAAGTAGTATAACTCAATCCGTATCCAAAAGGAAACAAAGGAACTTCCGTCATATATCTATAGGTACGGTTCTTCATACTGTAATCTTCAAAATCCGGCAACTGGTCCGTATTTTTATAAAAAGTAACGGGCAGCTTTCCACTCGGATTAAAATCTCCGAACAGAACGTCCGCCACAGCCAGTCCGCCAGCCTGCCCGGGATACCATGCCTGCAAGATAGCATCACAAGACTCCATCTCAGGAACCAATGCGACCGCCGAACCAGAGCAGTTTACAAAAACCACCTTCTTACCCGCTTTCTTCAATGCTTTCAGGATATCACGCTGCACTTGCGGTAGTTCAATTGAAGTACGGTCGCCGCCAGCAAAACCGGGACTGTTAACGGAGTACATTTCTTCGCCTTCCAAACTCGGCGAAATGCCACCTGCGAAAATAACAATATCCGCTTCTTTGACTCTATCGACAACCATCTCAGGTGAAATATGACGATAAACACCCAAATCAAACCTAAGCAACGCTTCCGCACCTGCCTGCATATATTCTATTCTGATCTTATAATCTGTCCCCGCAATTGCTTTCAACGTATATTCCCTTTTAGCACTGGCATGTTCTCCCCAATAATCAATCACCTTTTCCCCGTTCACATATACCCGATAGCCATCATCTCCTTCAATCAGCAACTCATAAGCTCCACTCTCTTTCGGACGAAAACTTCCTTCATAAACAGCAGTAAAATTATATAAGCCCACACCTGTGGCAAAGGCCGTATTCCCACCATTACTCAGATTAATCGGAGAAGTAATCTGACTTGTAGCCGCTACATCACCACTCAAATTCATATTATTCCAGTAGGTAGCCGTCAGACCGGGACGCCCATTGTTGGAGATCTCATTAAAATAAGATTCAAAAATCCGATTATCCAGCAACTCACATCCTTTCTCAAAAGGCACATCGCCTATCTTGCAGCGAATCCCTTCCAAAATAGTATATGTATGCGAGGGTACACCTTCGTAGTTTCCCCATTGCATCACCGAATCAACCGCATTCGGTCCCATCACTGCGATACGTGCCCCTGTTTTTGCCAACGGAAGCACACCATTATTGTGAAGCAATACCATAGATTTACGTGCCAGATCCAACGCCATCTGTTTGTGCAAATCACAATCCACAGTATCTATACTAATTTTGCTCCAGGGGACGATAGAGTCCGGATCCATCTCGCCCAAAGCAAAACGGGCTTTCAACAAACGGCGCAAACTTGTGTCTATACGTTCTTCTGTAATTAATCCCTGCTTCACAGCTTCCTCCAAATGCGAATATATCGAACCACATTCAAGGTCAGTTCCATTGATCACAGCAGAAGCACTGGCATCCGCAGCATCTTTATGTGTCTCATGGCGCCCTTTCACAAAAAAATCATCAATAGCACCGCAATCACTTACGACCAAATGTTTATAGCCCCATTCATCCCTCAATATTTGCGTTAACAACCGGTTGCTACCACAACAGGGCTCTCCTTCCAGGCGTTGATAAGCGCACATCACTTCCTTCACGTCTGCCTCCTGCACCAAAGCCTTGAAGGCCGGAAGGTACGTCTCCCATAAATCACGGGGAGAGAGATCTTCTACATCAAAAGAGTGACGTTTCGCCTCAGGACCACTATGCACTGCATAATGCTTGACACATGCATGAGCCTTGTCATATTCGGCATCTGCCGGTCCCTGCATTCCCTTTACTACAGCTACTCCCATACGGGTGGTCAGATAAGGGTCTTCACCGAAAGTCTCCTGTCCCCTTCCCCAACGCGGATCACGGAAAATATTCACATTCGGATTCCAAAAAGTAAGCCCTTCGTTTCCATATCCATAGCGGTTACGGCGATGTGCATCGTGGAATTTAGCACGTCCTTCATCACTGACGGCAACATACACTCTTTCAATTGCTTCATCATCAAAGGTAGATGCCATACCCATAGTTATCGGAAACACTGTAGCCAGTCCATTGCGGGCAACACCATGCAAAGACTCGCTCCACCAATTATAGGGAGCAACCCCTAGCCGTTCTACCGCAAAAGAAGAGTTTTTCATCAATCCTACTTTTTCTTTCAAGGTTAATCTCCCTATTAAGTCTTCCGCACGCTCTTCCGGAGCAAGTTTCGGATTCTTATAGGGTTCATTCTGCGCGAAACTGCCCATCGACGCAACGATACTCAAACTTAAAGTTAACAGTACTTTTTTCATTTTGTCCAAATTAATTAAAGCTTTATTTATTATGTTACCTTGCAATTCCACATCGAAAAACTACATTCTAATCATTGTTTTCAAATACAATAACTATGATCGGGGAATGCTGTCGGATTTATCTGTTCAAATGGAAACGCCTAACTTGAAACAGCGATGAATGATAAATGTAGTGCAAAAAAAGCTGCCATACCAAACTTTTTTCCAACTATTTTTATTACTAAATAATTTTTGCGAATCAAAGCTTATTACTATCAGCCTCAAAACTTGATTATAGCCAAAAGTACATGAGTTTCTATTACATCATTAATAATCTGACTACTTCAGAAAGTCTATCTGAAAAGAAAAGAGGCTATTGAAAATACAGATAAAGTAACAGCCTGCTAAGAACAGCAAGAAAAAAGATAAGTCTATTCCGACACTATTAAATAATGAGAAAGAAGGAATGTCTTATTTTTATAACTAAAATGAAAGAAGCGACAATAGAATCTCCCAGCCTCGTTTCACCTTATCTTTCAAGAATTTCAAGGCCTTACCCATATGTATTTCTACAGTCTTCTGACTAATACCAAGTCTCTCGGCTATCTCCTTGTAACTCAGATTTTCTTCACGACTCAACAGGAAACATTTTCTTTGTTGCTCAGGAAGTGAATTGATTAACCGATCAATGAAATTTTTTAGTTGGGAAGCACAATAATCCTCCTCCACAGTAGTGGAGTTATAATAACCTTCGTTTCCATAGGCTACCAAAACAGAGGTTTTGAAAAGATTCTCATTTACTCTCTTCTTATTTTTATTAAATACGATGTTTCGGGTAACAATAAAGAGAAAACCTTTGATATTTTCATCTTCCTTCAGTAAATGCCTTGATTCCCACAACTTCACAAACACATCCTGAACAATTTCCTCTGCATCAGCAATTGTAGCGATGTACAATCGGCTAAAGTCATAAACCTGACTCCAATACTCGTTATACAAATCAATAAACGCCTGATGATCACCGCCCTTAATAGCCAATACTCTTTCTCTTTCGTTCATATTTGTGCAAATATTAGTGACAACAAAGCTATACATTATTTAAAAGATACAAAAATAAAACACATTTTTTTTTATATCCGATAGGGGTAAATGTAATATGGGGAGTATTTAGTATGTAACCGAAGTCAATAACAATCATTATCACTAATATATAAGGGCGTGAATTCAATAGAACTCATTAATATTATAAAAAAGATGTTAGCCGACAGACTGACAACTTCCGAAAGGGAACAGCTTCTCAATGAGAAGCCTATGGTTAACTTTCAGTCTCAACAATGGGATAAAGCTCCTAAAGCTCATATACAAGATCATGTTCCCCCGCACACCATACTCAATAAGATTATGGTCAGATGCCGGAACGAAAAACAGCCTTTAGAGAGAAACAAGAAATACTATCGTATCGGATATTCCATCGCTGCCACTGTTGCCATCTTCATTATCGGCTTTTGGATTGCCAACAATATTTCATCATCCGACATTAATATCAGTGCTCCAATGAATGATAAGCTGGCAGTCATGCTGCCGGACAGTTCGGAAGTATGGCTCAACGCAGCTTCTCAAATTCGCTATCACAAGTCATTTCTGAACAACAGAGAAATCTTCCTGGAAAAAGGAGAAGCTTTCTTTAAAGTGAAAAAAGCTCAGGGAGCACCCTTCAGGGTTTATTTCCGGGAATCGCGTATTGAAGTGACCGGAACGGAATTCAACATCAAAGCCGGGCACATGGAATCGGAAATTACCTTATTCACCGGCTCCATCAAATTCCAGGCAGAGGAAGGACAGCGAGAACTGCCGATGCAACCGTCTGAACGAATCGTATACAATACCCAGGCCAAATCAGTTGTACGTACGAATATAGATATCAACGAGTATGACTGGCGCTCAAGTAAATATCGCTTTACCAACAAGCCATTACAGGAATTCATCGATTTTATCAACCGTTCATACCATGTAAACATCATAATTAAAGAAGAAAAGCTCAAAGAGCTGAAGTTTAACGGAACTATACGTAAAGACGAGCCGCTTACCAATATCATCGAAAAGATATGTATCAGCCTCGATTTAAAAGAAAAACAAGAAAATAACAACATCATATTATATTAATACATAAAAAAACAATTTATCTATATATTCACTATTAACCTTTTAGAAACATGAAAAACATGCATTTTAGTAACAGCATACTCAGATATGCCGTTCTATTGATTTGCTTCCTTCCAATGGCTCTCTACGCTCATGGCGCACAAGGAAAGAGAATCATTCTCAAGGGTCAGTCTATCACCATGCAACAGGCTATTCAGCTGATTGAAGAAAATAGCCAGTACACTTTCTTCTTCAAGTCCGGTGTTATCGCCAATGACGAGAAAAAGGATTACGATTGCGAAGGAGACATTAATGAAGTTTTAAGAAAAGTATTCAGTAACAGCGGAATTGACTATGTCATCAAGAATAATGAAATTATCTTGAAAAGCGCGAAAGCAGAGACTGTTCAGCAAAAAAGTCAGGGACCGAAAAAGTCGGAAATCGTAGGTGTGGTAGTCGACGCCAATACAGGTGAATCCATTATCGGTGCTTCCGTACAAATCAAAGGGGCTGCTACAGGAGTAATCACCAACATTGACGGAAAGTTCACGATCATGGCTGCTCCTTCGGATGTTATTCTCATTTCTTATGTAGGATACACACCCAAAGAAATCAAGATCGGTTCACGCAAAGTGTTATCCATCGATTTGAATGAAGATGCCAAGCAGTTGGAAGAAGTAGTCATCACAGCTTATGGTACAGGACAAAAGAAAGCCAGTATGGTAGGCTCTGTTGAATCTATTAAACCAACTGAATTAAAGGTACCTTCTACCAATCTGTCTACTGCATTTGCCGGACGTCTGGCTGGTGTTATTGCCGTCCAGAAAAGTGGTCAGCCGGGAGCTGATGGCGCCAACTTTTGGATTCGCGGTGTTTCGACCATGAACGGAGTCACCGATCCACTAATCATTCTGGATGGTGTGCAGGTAAGTTCAAGTGACCTGAATAATCTTGATCCCGAGATTATCGATAGTTTCTCTATCCTGAAAGATGCTACCGCAACAGCGATGTACGGTACCCGTGGTGCCAACGGTGTGATGATTGTAACCACCAAATCGGGTATGAATCTGGATAAGCCGATTATCAACTTCCGTATGGAAGCACAAATGTCTCAACCGACCAGTACCCCTAAATTCGTAGACGGTGCCACTTACATGGAACTTTTCAACGAGGCCGTAAACAATGACAATAGCGGTGACGTGCTTTACAGCCAAGATAGAATTGACGGAACACGTGCTGGATTGAATCCTTATATCTATCCGAACGTAAATTGGTATGACGAATTGTTCAAAGACGCTTCTTATAGCGAAAAGTTCAACTTTAACATCCGTGGCGGTGGTAAACGTGTAGACTACTTCTCCAGCATCTCTGTCAACCACGAATCCGGTATGTTGAAGAATCGTTCAAAGGATTTCTTCTCCTATAATAACAATATTGAAATCATGCGCTATAACTTCCAGAATAACATCAACGCCAAATTGAGCAATTCTTCTAAGTTGTCCTTGCGCCTGAACGTACAGTTGTGTGACATGACTACTCCTAACCAAGGAGTAGGAGCCATCTTTACCAATGCCATGAATACATCACCTGTTGAATTCCCGGTATATTTTCCGGATGACGGTGAAACACCTTATATTAAATGGGGAGCTACAGAACGTGTCAACGCCGACTATCAGACCAACCCGGTGGCTCAGGCTGCTACAGGCTACAACAAAGGATTCCAAAGCACAGTCATTGCAGCACTGGAATTTAACCAGAAGTTGGATTTCATCACCGAAGGTCTGAGTTTCAAAGCACTGGCTTCATTCAAGAACTGGTCGAGTTCCGAAAACAAACGTGAAGGGAAGTGGAACAAATTCGCACTGACCGGATACGAAGACGATGGCAATGGTGGCTACACCTACACAACAAGCCGTATTGGAGACGAATATACGACAAACCTGACCGCAAAGAATACAAATTCCGGTGACCGCCGTTTCTATTTGGAAGGAATGGTCAATTACAGCCGTACATTCGGTGAACATGACGTCAATGCGATGCTAATCTATAGCCAGGACGAACTTGTTAACAACACACCGGGCGATGGGAACTTTATCGGTTCATTGCCTCAACGCAAACAAGGTCTTGCAGCACGTGTCTCCTACGCTTATGCCGGGAAGTATATGGCTGAAGTGAACGTAGGATACAATGGATCGGAGAACTTTGCCAAAGGACACCGTTTCGGTCTGTTCCCCTCCATTGCCGCAGGTTATAACATCAGTGAAGAATCTTTCTTCAAACCTTTGAAAAACGTTGTTTCTAAATTGAAGCTACGCGGTTCGTGGGGTCTGGTAGGTAACGACCAGATTAATGGCAGCCGTTTTATCTACATGTCTCAAATTGACCTGGGCGGCAAAGGATTTACAACAGGTGTCAATCAGAATGTAACCTACAATGGTCCCGTTTATCAACGCTATGCCAATGAAGATATTACATGGGAGGTAGGAGAAAAGATTAATTTTGGAGTCGATTTACAATTGTTCCACTCTTTAGACCTTACTTTTGATATCTTTCGCGAAAATCGTCGCGACATCTTCCAGGAGAAAGGGACCACTCCGACATATATGGGTACAGCTACCACTAAAGTATACGGCAACCTGGCAGCTATGCGCAATCAGGGATTTGAATTAGCAGCCAGCTATAACAAGCAGTTCAACAAAAACTGGTTCGTCAGCTTCAAAGGAACTTTCACATATGCGCATAATGAAATCACCCAATATGATGAATCACCGAAATATCCATGGCAGTCAAAAATCGGAGTCAGTGCCAATAAGAATGCCATTTATATTTCTGACGGACTCTTCATTGATGCAGCAGATATTGCCAACCACCAACAACAATTGGGAGCGGCAGTGATTCCGGGAGATATCAAATATATCAATATTTCAAGAGACTGGTACGGATATGATGATAACCTGACAGATACAGACGACTGGGTATGGGCAAAGCACCCTGGAGTCCCGGAGATTGTATATGGCTTCGGTCCCTCTATTAAATGGAAGAATCTGGATTTCTCCTTCTTCTTCCAGGGAGTAGCCAAAACCTCCTTCATGGTAAAAGATTTCCATCCCTTCGGTGACAGTATGCTACGCAACGTACTTTCATGGGTGGCAGACGAACGCTGGAGTCCCGACAATCAAAACACCAATGCGACTTACCCGCGCTTGTCACGCAAAACCAATAACAATAACAACAAGTTGTCCAGCTATTGGGAGCGTAACGGTGCCTTCCTGAAATTAAAGAATGCTGAGATCGGATATACCTATAAGAATATGCGTTTATACATCAGCGGTTCTAATCTGATGACCTTTGCTCCGTTCGATCTGTGGGATCCTGAACAGGGTGGTGGCAGTGGTCTTTCATATCCGACCCAGCGCGTATTCAACATTGGATTCCAAATGACTATTAACAACAAATAATACCTTAAAGATATGAAAAAGAATACACTATATCTATTTATCCTCTTATTGATTACAGGGCTGAATACTTCCTGTAACTATCTGGATATCGTTCCCGACGAAACAGCCACGGAAAAGGATGCCTTTGCCAATCCCCGTGCTGCACTGCGATATTTATATTCCTGCTACGGATATCTGCCTCAGTCAAACATGGTTCAGTCATGTATGGACTTTACCGGTGACGAAACGATCAGCCCGTTTGCCGAAAGTTACGTAAAATTCGCTGAAGGTTCTTATGACTCAAGCAATACAATTATCAGTTATTGGAATACACTGTTTCAGGGAATACGTCAATGCTATTTGTTGAAAGAAAATATCCACTCCGTTCCTAAGATCAGCCAGGAGGAAGTCGATCTTTACACGGCAGAAGCCGACTTCCTGATCGCCTATTTCCACCTCCTTCTGATCAAATGTTACGGGCCGACCATTTTGGTAAAAGAACTTCCGGCACTCGACACTCCCGCAGAGAATATGCTTGGACGTCGTCCGTACGATGAATGTATCGACTGGGTTGCCGACTTACTTGACGATGCAGCCACCAGACTTCCTGCCACACGCAATAGTTCGGATTATGGGCGTGCCACGAGCGTCATTGCCAAAAGCTTAAAAGCACGTATGTTGCTTTATGCCGCTTCACCATTATTCAATGGGAACCCTGATTACACAGACTTTAAGAACCCGGACGGCGAACAGCTCATGTCGACCACTTATTCGGAAGAAAAATACAAACGTGCAGCAGATGCAACATGGGAAGCTATTCAGGCGGCATCAGGAGCCGGTCACGAGCTCTATATAGCCAGTACAACAAGTAATGCTTATCCGGAACCGACCAACCTGACAGAACGCACACTTCGTATGACTTTCATGGATAGCGAAAACTACAAAGAAGTCATCTTCCCCGAAACCCGTAAAGCAGGTGCTTATGGTATTCAACGTAAATCCATACCTTTCTTCCCACGTGGCTCGTGGAATGGTATAGCCCCCACTATTACCATGCTCGACCGCTTCTACACAGTCAATGGATTACCGATTGACGAAGACCCCGAATTCAATACAAACAACAAACTGGATATCGTAACCATCCCTGAAGGCACTACCTATGCCGAACCGGGAAAAAGAACATTATACATGAACATGAACCGCGAACCCCGATTCTATGCGTGGGTTGCATTTGAGAACGGTTATTATGAATGTCGTACAGACGATAAAAGATATGCTTATCACAAATTCTGGGGTGCTGAGCGTTCTGAAGGAGACAAGTGGTTGACCGGATTTCTGGCAACAGAAAACTGCGGTGTCAGAGCCGATGACGGAAAGATAGTCACTGCGGCACGCTCTCAGAACTACTCCAAAACAGGATACCTGAACAAAAAAGGTGTACACCCAGGGATACAAGCTACCGTTGGTACCCCCGGACCAACGGTAGAATATCCATGGCCTGTGATACGTCTCGCTGAACTTTACCTGAACTATGCCGAAGCCTGCGTAGGATATGGTAAAGAAGGATATCCCGAAAAAGGAATGGCTTATCTGGACAAAGTACGCGAACGCGCCGGACTAAAACCGGTACTGGAAAGCTGGGCAAATGCCAAAGTTCCTTTGACAAGCTATGACGGCCAATGCGGTCCCGACGGCAGAGTGATGAAAATCGTCAGACAGGAACGTATGATCGAGCTTTATCAGGAGAATCATAATTTCTGGGACATCCGCCGCTGGAAAATGGGAGAAACTTATTTCAATGTCAAGGCACGTGGTCTGAACATTCTTGCCGAGACAATGGAAGACTTCGCCAAGATTGTGGAGATACAGGACAAGCGTACATTCGATGCACCCCGTCAGTATCTGATGCCTATTCCGGCAGGTGAAGTAAGCAAGAACCCGAACATGGTGCAGAATCCGGGCTACTAATCAATGATGAATAACAATTATTAAAAATAATCTGATCATGAAAAAGATACTTATAACGATATGTCTTATCGGAGGATTAGCCATGCTCTGGTCTTGCAGCGATGACAAAGATTCCTATCCGGTACCCAGCGACATCGAAAATCTAAAAGCGACTCCCGCTCCGGGACAGATTACCCTGAGCTGGACCAACCCTGCCGATGAAAACTTATATTATGTACAGATAGAATATACAATCGGAGCCACAGGAAAGTCATACAGAAAACAAGTCAGCCAATACGCCAGCGAATTGGTAATAGACAATCTGCTCCAAAAGTACGGTGAAATAGACTTTACTGTACAAGCCTTCAATCGTGGCAATACGGCAGGGCCCAGCCACCAAATAACGGCTCAGGCAGAAAAAGCCAACCCTACTTTCGGCACTCCCGTAAAGATAGATCTGGACTATAAGAAAATATGGACGAATGCTCCATTTCCTACCCGTCCGATAAAAGACCTGGTAGACGGAAATATAGCAACCTTCTTCCACTCGTGGTGGAGCTCACTAGTGGAAATGCCACATTATCTGGTAGTAGATTTAGGCGAAGAAGTCAGCGCTATTAAATTCCGTTCGACTAATACCAACCGTGCGAACGATAGTTCATGGAAAACGATCAACTTATATACAAGTGATAGTTATAATCCAGCAGAATGGTTTGATGGCGTCGAGAAAATTGATGGCAATACAGTGGATATCTCACAGGCAGGCACCCACAAGGAAACTACCTTAACAGGGCTTCCTAACGGAGTGAGCGAAGTGTATAACTCGGAGATAATTCCGCTGTCAAAACCTTCCCGCTATCTTTGGTTCGAAGTGACAGAGACCACGAAGGGAACCCCTTATTTTGCTTTAGGAGAACTAGAAATCTATCAATGTTCAATGGTCGTACTCGAATAAAAAAAGAATGAAGAAATATATACTGCTTTTCTTTCTATTATCGCTTCTGCCATGCCTGTCTACGGCATGCTCTGACGATGACGGCTCTTCAACCCCCAATTTAACCGTTGGAAAAGAGACAGTTGATTTCAATAGTGAGTCCGGTAGCCAGAATGTAGCTGTTACTACCAATGTGGATATCTGGACCGTCAAATCAGATAAAAATTGGTGCCACCCGTCTGCAGACGGGAAGGCACTGAAAATATCTGTAGACGAAAGTGACGAACGATACGTGCGCAAAGCAACCGTTACCGTTATAGCTGCCGACCAGACAAAGACAATCACAGTACGCCAGTTGGGATACGAAGCAGCCATTCTGGTTGACCAGTCCAGCTTTGAGGTAGGTGTTATCGGTGGAGAAATCCAGTTTGACGTGACGACAAATGTAGAAGTAGCCATCACTTTGCCGGAATGGATTACCGCAAAACCTGCCAGCCGTGCACCGGCCACAGTCACCACCCCCCATACATATATGGTGAAAGCAACCGGACTTGACAGTCAGCGTCATGGCAACATTGAAATAACAGAAGTATTACCGACTATCGATCCCGATACGGAACAGGCAGAACCTGTAAGCGCATCCGTATTTGTTACCCAGAAAGGACTCAACGAATTTGCCGAAGGCAACGGAGAAGACGTAAAAGGTGACATCAAGATCAAAATAGTAAGCGGAACGGCTTCTTCTTTTCAATCCGGCAGCAACATCGAAAAATCTTTTGACGGAGATTATTCGACACTTTATCATTCCAATTGGAGTAATGGTGCAGGCAACTATTTCCCCATCACATTAACCTATAATTTTGAAACAGTCACAGATGTCGATTATTTGATATATCATCCGCGCAACAACGGAAATAATGGTAGATTCATAGAAACAGAAATACAATATTCAGCAGACGGTCACACATTCACAAAACTTATTGATAAGGATTTTCAAGGTTCAGCTACGGCAGGCAAAGTAACATTTGACCAAACGATACAGGCAAAGTCTTTCCGTTTCATCGTAAAAAGCGGTTCCGGTGACGGACAAGGATTTGCTTCATGCGCCGAGATGGAATTCTTTGCAAAGAATCCCGTGAACTTTGATTATTCGACTCTCTTCACAGATGCAAGTTGCAGTGAACTGAAAACCG
Source organism: Bacteroides sp. B1-V-101 (assembly GCF_023656585.1). Lineage (NCBI taxonomy): Bacteria > Pseudomonadati > Bacteroidota > Bacteroidia > Bacteroidales > Bacteroidaceae > Bacteroides > Bacteroides sp. B1-V-101. The sequence goes on from NZ_JAMOKH010000042.1 coordinate 12,495, forward strand.
GTATTACGGAAGATGACATAGCGCAGTGCGAATACCCGTTCTTTAAGAATATAGCCTACTATATGATTAAAGGCAAGTATCCCGCAGAATTCCGTATCAGCGAGTTCAAGGCATATCCCAATCCGGATATCCAGTCGGAAACCCACAAGACCAACCCTTACAGCCAGTTGGACAATCCGACCGGAATATCGGTCAAGGCAGGTGAAAACCTAATTGTGTTGGTGGGAGACACACACGGATATGACATCGGACTGCGGGTACAGAATCTGGATGCACCTGAGAATGACGGTTTTGGCGGAGTGACCTACTTACTGAATCAGGGAATCAACAAGCTTACTATCAGCGAACAAGGACTGGTGTACGTGATGTATGTCACAAAAACGCTGGATGATCCGGCAGCGGCCCCTGTCAAAATCCATTTTGCATCGGGAAAAGTGAACGGCTACTTCGACTCACAAAACCCGGAGCATAACGGACGCTGGTCGGAACTGCTCAACAAAGCAACCAACCGGTATTTTGACGTACTGGGGAAATATGCCCACCTCACTTTCGAGACGAGTGACCTCCGGACGTACACAGGTTCCAAGGGAGATGAACTGATAGACCTTTATGACAAGATCGTGTACAGCGAGCAGCAGCTGCTGGGCTTGGAGAAATATGACAAGATGTTCAGAAACCGGATGTATCTGAATGTCATGTATAAGTCCTATATGTACGCCACAGCCTATCACACAGCCTACAACCGAACAACAATGAATGAAATCTGTAGTCCGGAAAAGCTGAAGACAAGTGCTTGCTGGGGACCGGCACACGAGATAGGACATTGCAATCAGACCCGTCCGGGAGTATTGTGGGGCGGTAACACGGAAGTGACGAACAACATCATGTCCGAGTACATACAGACCACCATTTTCGGCCAGCCCTCCCGCATACAGGTCGAAGACATGGGAATCACCTACCGAAACAGATACTCCAAAGCATGGAGTGGGATTATTGCCACCGGAAACCCGCACGCCGACTTCCAGAATCTGGGAAAGAATAATGCCAACGATGTATTCTGCAAGCTCGTTCCCTTCTGGCAACTGGAACTCTATTTCGGAAAGGTGCTGGGCAGGACTCCGTTGCAACAGGCGGACAAAGGAGGTTTTTATCCGGAAGTATATGAATACGCCCGCAATAAAGACTACACCGGAATGACTCACGGAGAGATTCAGCTTGACTTTGTATATGCCTGCTCCAAGATTTCCGGTATGAACTTACTCGACTTCTTCACTAAATGGGGATTCCTGACTCCGGTTGACAAGGAACTGGACGACTACGGGAAAAAGCAGCTGACCGTGACACAAGACATGATAGACGCTCTCAAACAGAAAGTGAACGCACTGGGAGGCACCCGTCTGGATGTCGCTTTAGAATACATTTCGGATAACACGTACGAACTGTATAAAACGAAACCCGCCATCATCAAAGGAGAGAATGCCACTCATGCTCCCAAGACATTTACGGTAGGTTCCGGCGACAATGCGGTGACTTACAACGGTGAGACCATCACGATCAAGAACTGGACCAATGTAGTGACGTACGAAGTGAAAGATGAAACCGGCAAATTCATCCTCATCTGCAGCGGCGAAAATGCCCCTTCGTCTGTAGATACATTCACCATTCCGGTTCGCTGGAAAGATGGTTTCCGGTTAAGCGCCGTTTCCGTTACGGGCGAACGTATCGACATTCCAATGAATTGATCGTATCTCAGATACATTCAAGATAACTTTTTATCGGGTTAGGTATCGAAGGGTGTCCGCAGGCGGGCGCCCTTCTTGCGTAACACAATCGTAGCATATTTGTTACGCGTTCTTCAATCAACTGTAAAAAGCAAGAAACGTCAAACCTCTACTTTTGCAGCAAATAATTAACGCACGCTAACATTTATGAAACGATTTCTCAGATTAGTCTCTTTGACTCTTTTAATCATGAGTACAAGCGGAAATACTTTTGCAGAGGAAAAAGTAAACGTAGCCCGACAGGGTACGATCCGTGGACGCATAGTAGACACTTCCAAGCAAATTCTTCCGGGAGCCTCCATCTACATCGAAAAACTACATACCGGAGTGACAAGCGACGTCAACGGTTATTATACATTCGCCAATCTCACACCGGGCACATACACCGTGAAAGTCAGCTACGTAGGCTACTCTCCCGTCGAAATGAAAATCACTATTCCGGCAGGAAAGACACTCGAAAAGGACGTCGTACTCAATGAAGGGCTCGAACTGCAGGAAGTAGTGGTAGGCAGCGCCTTCCAGGGACAACGCCGCGCCATCAACTCACAAAAGAACAACCTCGGAATCACCAATGTCGTTTCAGCCGATCAGGTCGGAAAGTTCCCCGATTCCAATATCGGCGACGCCCTCAAACGTATCAACGGTATTAATGTACAATACGACCAGGGGGAAGCCCGCTTCGGACAAGTCCGCGGTACTTCCGCCGACCTCAGTTCCGTGACCATCAACGGCAACCGCCTCCCTTCTGCCGAAGGCGATACCCGTAATGTCCAGCTCGACCTCATCCCCGCCGACATGGTGCAGACAATCGAAGTGAACAAAGTCGTTACCTCGGATATGGACGGAGATGCCATCGGCGGCTCCATCAATCTGGTGACGAAAAGCACTCCTTACAAACGGATGTTCAGCGCCACAGCAGGAACCGGCTACAACTGGATCAGCCAGAAAGCACAGCTGAACTTAGGATTTACCTACGGCGACCGTTTCTTCAATGACAAACTGGGAATGATGGCCGCCATCTCTTATCAGAACGCTCCGTCAGGATCGGACGATGTGGAGTTTGAATATGACGTCAACAAAAAAGGCGAGGTAGTCATGGTGGAAGCACAGAAACGCCAGTACTACGTGACCCGCGAACGCCAAAGCTACTCCCTGGCTTTCGACTACGACATCAACCCGAACCACCGGCTGACGCTGCAAGGTATCTACAACCGTCGCCACGACTGGGAAAACCGCTACCGCGTCACCTATAAGGATTTGGATAAGACAGGACTAGACGACGAAGGAGATATGCAGCAATCCGCCCAGATCGAGACAAAAGGAGGAACACCCGACAACAGAAATGCCCGTCTGGAATTACAACAGACAATGGACCTCAGTCTGAGCGGTGAACATCAGTTCGGCAAACTATCCGTCAACTGGGGAGCTTCCTACGCCCGTGCCAGCGAAGACCGTCCGAACGAAAGATACTTCAGCCTGAAACAGGACTTCCTCGGCTTTACCGTCGTAGATGCCGGCGACCGTTTCCCTTACGTGACTACGGACGTCAGCCTGCACAACGGAGAAGCGGACGGCGAAAGAGGCAAATGGAAAGTGAAGGAACTGACCGAAAGCAACCAGGAAATCTACGAAAAAGACCTGAAGTTCAAAGTCGACTTCGAACTTCCGCTGACAAACGGCATCTATGGCAACAGCCTGCGGTTCGGAGCAAAGTACGCCTCCAAGACCAAAGACCGCAACACCCTCTGCTATGATTACGCAGATACGTACAAAGACACCTTCGACAAGGATTACATGAACAACCTCACCAGCCAGATTCGTGACGGATATATGCCGGGAGACCAATATAAGCCGACCGATTTCGTATCCAAAGAATACCTGGGCTCACTCGACCTCAGCAGTATGGAAGGCGAACAGGTGCTCGAAGAATCATCCGGCAACTACCACGCCCGTGAGAACGTAACTTCCGCCTTCTTCCGCTTCGACCAGAACTTGGGAAAGAAGATAAAAATGATGGCAGGCTTACGCATGGAAGCCACCCACATCAAATACAACGGCTGGAACTGGAACGTAGCCGACGACAAAGACGAGACAGAAACCCTCGAACCTACCGGAAACCATAAGAACAGCTATGTCAACTGGCTCCCCAGCCTCTTGTTCAAATACGATGTGAACGACGACTTAAAGCTCCGCGCTTCGTTCACCGAGACACTGAGCCGCCCGAAATACTCCGCATTGATCCCCTGTGTCAACATCAACCGCAGCGACAACGAACTGGTGATGGGTAACTCCGACCTGACCCCGACCATCTCCTACAATCTCGACCTCAGCGCAGACTACTACTTCAAAAGTGTCGGTCTGATCAGCGCAGGTATCTTCTACAAGAAGATCAATGACTTTATCGTCGATCAGGTCATCGGTGACTACACCTATCAGAACAACGAATACAAGAAGTTCACCCAGCCCAAAAACGCCGGCGACGCCGACCTGCTGGGCGTAGAACTGGCCTATCAACGCGACTTCGGCTTCATTGCTCCCGCACTGAAATGTATCGGTTTCTATGGTACGTACACCTACACCCACACCCAAGTGAACAACTTCAACTTCGAAGGTCGTGAGAACGAGAAAGACCTGTCCCTGCCGGGATCACCCGAACATACAGCCAATGCTTCCCTTTACTTCGAAAAGAAAGGTTTCAACGTACGTTTCTCCTACAACTACGCTTCGAGCTTCATCGACGAAATGGGAGAAGTGGCAGCTCTCGACCGTTACTATGACGCAGTGAGCTACATGGACCTGAACGCCAGCTACACCTTCGGCAAGAAGATAAAGACCACGTTCTATGCAGACGCCACCAACCTGCTGAACCAGCCTCTTCGTTACTATCAGGGAACCAAAGACCGCACCATGCAGGCGGAGTACTACGGTGTAAAGATTAATGCCGGCGTAAAAGTTAACTTCTGACAGCACGCAAAGCGAAAACCTCCGTTCCTAAGAATGGAACGCCCCGTTGGTTTTAAAGGAACGGGGTCTTGGTTTTAAACCAACGCCTCGTTCCTTTAAAACCAAAAGAACAGAGAATTTCAGTCTTTCATTAACGACAATTATAAACAACTAATAATCAATATAATATGAAGATAAAAAGCTTATTCATTCTTCTTTTCCTTTCCGTCTTTACATTCGCCCACGCACAGCTCACGGATTATTCCATCTTTGACAAGAAGTTTAACTTCTATGTAGCCAATGATTTAGGTCGCAACGGCTACTATGACCAAAAGCCAATCGCCGAACTGATGGGCACAATGGGCGAAGAGATAGGTCCCGAATTTGTATTAGCCACCGGAGACGTTCACCACTTCGACGGAGTGCGTAGCGTGAACGACCCTTTGTGGATGACCAACTACGAGCTTATCTACTCCCACCCCGAACTGATGATCGACTGGTTCTCCATCTTAGGCAACCACGAATACCGTGGAAGCACTCAGGCAGTACTGGACTATACGAACATCAGCCGCCGCTGGTCGATGCCCGACCGTTACTACACCAAGGTATTCGAAGAAAAAGGAGCTACTATCCGCATCGTCTGGATAGACACCACTCCGCTGATTGATAAATACCGCAATGAAAGCGATAAATATCCGGATGCCTGCAAGCAGGACATCAGCAAACAGCTGTCATGGCTGGAATCTGTACTGGCAAGTGCCAAGGAGGACTGGATCATCGTAGCCGGCCATCACCCCATCTATGCCTACACCCCGAAAGAGGAAAGCGAGCGGCTTGATATGCAGAAACGCGTAGACAGCATCCTGCGCAAGCACAACGTAGATATGTACATCTGCGGTCATATCCACAACTTCCAGCATATCCGTGTACCGGGAAGCGACATTGACTATGTAGTCAACTCCGCCGCCTCTCTCGCACGCAAGGTAGAACCCATCGAAGGTACAAAATTCTGTAGCCCCGAACCGGGTTTCTCCGTTTGCTCTATCGACAAGAAGGAGCTTAACCTGCGTATGATAGATAAAAAAGGAAATGTACTTTATACAGTAACCCGAAAAAAATAAGTTCTCTATTAAAGAAAGAAATTCTACTCTCAGAAAAAACACACACGACAAAGGGCGTCTCCTTCGCGATGAAGGGGGCGCCCTGATTTATTATAGTACTCCTTTGCCCCGACAGATGCAAAGAAAATCACAAGTTCATTAAGTAACGAGCTTATATTATTCTGATTTGTTACTCTGACTAGCAGTATCCGCAGTGTTACTCTTGCTTAGATCATCCTTGGGAGTCGTCGTTGCGTTCCCATCACGGACAGCCATGTAATGCGGAGACATAATCTCAATTCCCGCTTCATTAAACTTATCCTGAATAGTCTGATGCAAATCAGAATAAATCTGAGACATCTTATGCGCCTCCTCGATATAAGCATTGATCTGATACACCGGATACCAGTCGCTCAACGAAGTTTCCAGCACGAACGGGCGCGGGTCATCCACTACTCCGGGCGTATTCAACGCAGCATCAATCAGTATCTGATTGACCTGGCGCCAGGGGACATCATAACCGATGGATACCTCCGAATGGATAATCAAGCCATACTCCCGTGCCGATGTACTATAATTCACGGTATGTGAAGACATGATAAAAGAGTTGGGCACCGTCACCACCTCATTTTTCGGAGTGCGGATACGGGTGACAAGCGGCGTCTTCTCTATGATATCGCCGGTAGTATCGTTCAGTTTAATCCGGTCGCCCATTTTGAACGGGCGCATATAGGTAATCACCAGTCCGGCAATAATATTTCCGATAACGGTACTTGATCCGAGCGAGACAATCAATCCGACAAAGACCGAAATTCCCTGGAACACACCGGAATCAGAACCCGGCAGATAAGGGTAAATCATCGCAATCATAAATGCGTAGAGCAGGAACCGGACGATGTGGAAGGTCGGCATGGCCCAATCCGGGTAAAAACCGTTGAATTTAAGACGCCCCGCTTCTATCTCACGAGCCAGATAAAGCACCATACGTACCAGATACTTCACCGCATACCAGATAACAACAATTGTAAACAGATTGGGGACATAGTCTATTATATCCACAAAGATTTTCCGAATCGGATTCCAGATATAACCCAGCAAGCGGTATGCCAGTCCTTCGGTCTGCGGGAAGATGATAAAAATCAAAGGGACAGTAATCAACAGTTGTATCCCCATAAGGATATAACGTCCGATGCCTGCCAAAAAGACTAACAGATTGGCTTGTTTTTGAGCATCCAGCAACTCATATCCCTGGATAGACACAGGCTTTATCTTCGTATCTTTCAGACGCAGGATACGTACTTTCAGTTTGCGAAATGCCCAGTTGGTCAGACGGAAAAGGAGATACTGACCGACAATCACCAACAGAAAATAAAGGATACGCTTCGCCATTCGCCAAATGCTGTGCTCCGCTTTCATCTCATGCAGTTTGGTGATTACATTCTGCCGCCTCTCTTTGGCAAGGGAGTCACGGGAGACTCCTTCCCACAAAGCATCCTGATCTGTAAGAGACAACAATACTTTATTGCCATACATCAGGTCGGAAACAATATCCGAATGGTCGATGGAAACGGAATCGGGACGGATATTAAAACGCTTTCCTATCTCTTCGATAGCAGCACCGGTCATCTGTGCCCGTTGCTGGGGAGTGTATCCGCCGCGTTTTGTAAAAAGATAAAACAGGGTATCCCCTTCGGCAACTACCGGTATTCCTTTCGTGAATTGACGCAGTGAGTCGATACGCTGCCGTTGCTGGGAGAATTTCACCGAATCGGCGGACAGCATCTGAAGCCTCATCTGCTCCATCTCCATACGCATATTGGCTTCATTGAGCCGCGCTTCTTCCAATGATTTCTGCAGATTTGCCACACGGGCAGAATCAGAATCCCTATGCAAAGAGACTGGATGCGTTGCTACTGTATCTCCGGCGAAAATCTTCTTGACTGCCTGCTCCAGTTGCGCCTGTACATTCACTGCAAGGGAAACCATCATCAGCAGCAATGCAAACCGTTTTATTTTTTTCATATCCATATAGAATGATTCCAAGTTAGGTGAATTAACTTTAATTTCACTTTTTAATAAACATGGCAAACATACGGATTGTTTTTGACATAACAATTCCCTAAATGATTATCTTTGCCCCAAAAGAGAAAAATTATGAATATACTATTACTTATCGGAGGATTAATTCTCATTTTACTAGGAGCTAACAGACTGACAGACGGTGCCGCTTCCGTAGCCAAACGTTTCCGCATACCTTCCATCGTTATCGGACTGACCATTGTCGCTTTCGGCACGTCCGCTCCGGAACTGACGGTGAGTGTCGCTTCAGCCCTGAAAGGAAGCGCGGACATTGCCATAGGTAATGTAGTAGGAAGTAACATATTCAATACGCTGATGATCGTGGGATGTACGGCACTGTTCGCTCCGATTATCATCACCCGGAACACTTTACGAAAAGAGATACCGCTCTGTATCCTTTCGTCTGTGGTATTGCTGATATGCGCCAATGACATATTCCTCGATAATGCCACAGAAAATATACTGAACAGAGTAGACGGTCTGCTTTTACTCTGCTTCTTCGCCATCTTCATGGGGTATACGTTTGCCATCGCTTTCCCAAAATCTTCCGCTGCACCGGAACCGGCAGCACCGGAACACACGGCACCGGAAGAAGAGATCAAGCTGCTTTCGTGGTGGAAATCCATTCTCTATATCATTGGCGGACTGGCGGCACTCATCTATGGAGGTCAGCTGTTCGTCAACGGAGCTACAGGGATTGCCCGCAGCATGGGAGTCAGCGAATCCATTATCGGATTAACGCTGGTAGCCGGAGGAACTTCCCTGCCTGAGCTTGCCACTTCCATCGTAGCTGCGCTAAAAAAGAATCCGGAAATGGCTATCGGAAATGTAATCGGCAGTAATCTCTTCAATATCTTCTTTGTATTGGGATGCAGCGCCAGTATCACGCCCCTCCATCTTAGCGGAATTACAAACTTCGACCTGTTCACACTAGTAGGTTCCAGCATTCTGCTTTGGCTGTTCGGGCTGTTCTTTGCCAAGCGGACCATTACACGGATAGAAGGAAGCATTATGATACTTTGCTATGTGGCATATACGGTGGTGCTGATTTATAATTCTTGATAAGGTAATCCATACCCAACAATAAAAGGCTTCCGGTAATCATACCCGAAGCCTTTCACTTTTATCATAGAAACAAATCATTTATTCCACTTCAACCGCAGTCAATACATTCACGCCATACTTTCCATCCTTAGAAATCCACCAGTCCGTATCTCCATTGGCACAATGGATGGCATAACGAGGATTATATCTGAGTCTCTCCGATCCGTCCGGTATCCACAGACCTAACTTATAAGTTCCGGCAGTCAGCGAGGCAGGAAGTTCAAGGGATACATCCACTGTATGCGTCAGCGAAGTATAGGTAGAATCCTTTGGTTCGAATGGTTGCCAGTTCTTTGGATTGGCATCGGCCGGAAATTCCGTAACCTCTCCTGCATCATCAATCAATACGAAATAAACAGGATGTTCACCAAATACGGTGGCAAAACCTCTGTTCTTCAAGCTCAGTTTCAAGACGTTCTCCTTTCCACTCACGAATTTGGAAGGAAGCTGAAGTGATTGCAGCTCAATCCGGTAACCCAGATGATCGCGTATATAATCGAACACATTGCGTTTTACCTTCGTTCCGTCTTTCTTCTGGAAGTAGCTGTCGGACACCGGCATATGATGTTGGAGGAGGGAGTCTTCCGTTATCATCGTTTTCTTCCAAACCACCATAGAGTATTCGGGCGGATTATTCTCGTCGAACCGCTTGTTGGGATGTTGCTCCTTATAGTTATGTATGATGCTTAACGAAGTATAATGCTGGAGGAATAAACGTCTTGCCACTTGCAGACCGTCAATAATCCATCCGGCAGAAGGACTGTCCGGATCAGCGCCCACACTCCAGAATCCCCAGGGCAGTTCACCGTCTACTACGAGGTAAGGAGATTCCGCCACTATCTGATCGAACTTCGGTGTCCCTTCGTGCATATCGGCATCCCATCTGTCGGGGCGTATGACAATGAAGTCATCATGGAAAGAAAGTCTCTTGTACAGTTCCGGTTTATCTTTCAGCAGATTCTTAAATTCCGGGAGTCTGACTTGTACATTTCTCTCGGCAGGAACCACAGAAAGCAGTTTTTCCAATACGGCAGCTTTTGTTTCTTTCGAGTTTTCCAGTCCCTGAACCGAACTGTGCCATTCGCCCCATGCGCCAATCATTCCGGCTTGTACGACCAGAATCAGATCTTTATTTTTCTCCAGGAAAGGTTTCAACTGATCCAAGTGCGCCAGTATCTGTTCGCCGGTAGGACCGACAGGCGACCGTCCCATAAAGTCGCGTTCGTAGGCAAAACGCAATACGGCCTTTTTTCCTTGCTTTTGCAGTTCATCAAAATATGCCTGCATGGTCCGGAAGTTTTCTTCAGACAGCTCTTTACCTATTAAATAAGTCAGATAAAAGTAGCTCTGTGAGAGTGAAACACTATCTGCTACATATTTAGCAGACAATTCATTCAGTTCTTTGGTAGGAGTGTCTTTTTCATGCAGCACATCCACCGCAGTTTCCAGCCGGAATCCCCTGCCCGGGTTATATAATCCATTTTCTCCCTGCGGATCATCTACACAGATTCCGCGAAACTCCAGCGTCCGTTGACTATGACCGCATCCGCTTGCCAATAAAGCAAAGAGTGCAACTATCATGCTACTACCTATCCAATTCCTTTTCATAGTAATAATTTTGTTTACCGGACAAATGTATAACAAATCCGGTGACAAGCATTATTTACCGGTCATTTTGTATAAGAAAGTATCAGTATCGGATAAATAACGCAAAAGTATTAGTTAATGCTAAGATTGTATTTGCCCTGCTGTCGGAATAATTCTACCTTTGCCATATACTTCAGCTATGTCTCCATAGCCGTAGATTTAATCTTAAAAATAAGGCAATACATGAAAAGACTTCATTGGATCTTACTATTAATGATTCTGCTGATCCCGACAGAAAGTATCAGTGCCAAAAAGAAAACAGAGAAAAGTGACAGAGAAATCTGGTGCGACGTAATGTACCGGATGGCTGCTCCTGTATTAAGCAACATGAGCGAAGGTCTGCTGAAACAGAATATGCTCGTAGAATTAAGTCCTACATGGGACGGGCGCAATCAGAACGTCACTTATATGGAATGCTTCGGTCGCCTAATGGCGGGACTGGCACCGTGGCTGTCATTGCCCGACGATGAAACTCCGGAAGGACTCCAACGCAAACAACTGCGGGAATGGGCATTGAAAAGCTATGCTAACGCGGTAGATCCCGCTTCCCCCGATTATCTGTTATGGCGTCAGGAGAATCAGACCTTGGTGGATGCCGCCTTCCTGGCAGAAAGTTTCCTGAGAAGTTATGATGCCTTATGGATGCCATTGGACAGTATCACCAAGCAGCGGTATATCGCCGAATTTACTGATCTCAGACGAGTTGATCCTTCTTATAGCAACTGGCTGTTGTTCAGCGCCACCGTAGAGTCCTTCCTTCGGAAAGCAGGTGCGCCCAGTGACACTTACCGCATCAGTTCCTCTCTGCGCAAGATAGAAGAATGGTACGTAGGTGACGGCTGGTATTCGGACGGACCTCGTTTCGCATTCGACTATTACAATAGCTTCGTCATACATCCTATGTATATAGAAGCACTGGAGGTAATCACCGAAGCCGGTAAACGTGAGAAAATAGGAAATATGCCCGGCTGCAACTTCCATGAAGCGATCAGACGTGCCCAACGATTCGGAGTAATCCTCGAACGCCTCATCTCTCCGGAAGGTACGCTACCTGTTTTCGGACGTTCTATCACTTACCGTACCGGCTCTTTGCAGACATTAGCGCTGCTTGCGTGGCGCAACTGGCTTCCCGAAGAATTATCAAACGGACAGGTACGCGCAGCCATGACGGCTGTCATCCAACGTATGTTCGGAGACGGTCGCAACTTCAATGCGGCAGGTTTTCTGACACTAGGATTCAACGGTTCCCAGCCCGGTATTTCGGATTATTACACTAATAACGGCAGCTTGTATATGGCATCGCTTGCTTTTCTCCCGCTAGGTCTGTCTGCCGATGATCCCTTCTGGACGGATGCTTCACAATCCTGGACTTCGAAAAAAGCATGGGAAGGAGAAGAGTTTCCGAAAGATCATTCTTATCATAAAGAATAAGTGAGAATCAGCGTCTTATAATAGTTTCCAGTCGTACTGGAAACTATTGTCCATTCACATCGGAAACTGTTTTATCACAGCCAGCTCTTGACTTTTCCTTTTTTATTTTGTATCTTTGAAGGTAGTAAAAAGAAGAAAAACAATATGAAACGTATAAAATATAAGACATAATAGCATCCAATAAGGCATCTGTTTCCATCTATAAAGGAATTGGAAGGGAGAAAATCAGCACTGATTTTCTCCCTTTTTGTTTATATAATTCCAAGGTTACTCAGAAATTTCCCAAAAATAGTTTTTAATAAACTTGGATACCGTTTATAATAAACCTCTCAACTATTTATTAAAAACGCTCAAACGGTTTATTATAAAACTGTAAGGATATTATTGCAGCCAAGCTGAAAGGATATTCATAGTTGAACAGAACAGTTATTAAAACGATCAATATTATATACAAAAAGACAAACGACATAATTTGACAATGAAGAAAACAATGCCAAGCAAAAGACAGAAATTCAAAAGAAATACCATAAAAGTATTAGTATCTGCTAATATTATATTTGTCTTCCCCTTAAAATAATCCTACCTTTGCTCATCATTAGTTATGGCCTTTGATTAGATAACGAATAAAACATTAACCCTATAAATAACAATATCATGAATAAACAAACCTTTTTAACACTACTTGCTACATTCGCACTCCTCTTCAGTTTCACTTTCTCCTGCCATGCCAAAGGAAAAGATAAAGCTAAACATGTTGTTTTCATCGGTTTGGACGGTTGGGGAGCCTACAGCCTTCCCAAAGCAGATATGCCGAACGTAAAGAAACTGATGGAGGACGGAGCTTACACACTGAAAAAGCGTTCTGCCCTCCCCTCTTCCAGCGCCATCAACTGGGCATCCATGTTTATGGGAGCCGGACCGGAACTTCACGGATACACCGAATGGGGATCTAAAACACCGGAACTTCCCTCACGTGTATTAAATAAGAATGGTATCTTCCCTACTGTTTTCCAATTACTGCGCGATGCCCGCCCGGAAGCGGAAATCGGCTGCCTGTATGAATGGGAAGGAATTAAATATTTAGTAGATACGCTGTCTTTAAGTTATCATTATCATGTTGCCGACTGCAACAAGACTCCGAAAGAACTGGGCAATATGGCTTCTTCTTATATAAAGGAGAAACACCCCGCTCTTGTTGCCATCTGCTATGACGGCCCCGACCACACCGGACACACTGCCGGACACGACACACCGGAATATTACGAGAAACTTAAAGAACTGGATGTGTATGTCGGCCAAATCGTTCAGGCGGTAAAAGACGCAGGAATGCTGGATGATACCATTTTCATATTAACTTCCGATCACGGAGGTATCGATAAAGGTCATGGCGGAAAAACCATGCAAGAAATGGAAACTGCTTTCATCATATCCGGCAAGAATATTAAGAAAGGACTCCGGTTTGACGATGTAAGCATGATGCAATACGATGTGGCGTCCACCATCGCCCGCATCTTTCATTTAGAACAACCACAAGTTTGGATAGGTAGACCCATGGAGATTGTTTTCAAATAATCATTTAGGATGATTAACAGGAAGGGAAAAGGAGAAGCTAAAATAACTGGCTTCTCCTTTTTTATTTATCTATCCACGCTCATAAGATAGGAGATTATAAATACTATTTCTTATAAGTAACAAAATGAGCAGTCATAATAGTTTTATTTCCTATAAGTAATAGAAATCACACCTCCACAGCTGTTAATTACCGAATAACACTTGCATCAACATACATATCCTTATACCTTTGTCCCCCGGCAACACAACATAATATAACTTCAATCATAAAATGTACTCTTTTGACATTCTTAATAAGCAATCCAACTGATTAAAGCAGCATTCAAACACTCTGATAGGACATCTTATCTTTTGTTTATTCAAATTAAAATACAATACGATAGAATTGTATTAGTAAATGATAAAATACTACTTGTCTGACGGAGCATTATCGCCTACTTTTGCATCATCAGTTATTGGTTGAAGTTTCCATGGATCAATCAACAATTGAATAGAGTTTATAATCTAATACAACAAATTATGAGAAGAAAAATTTATTTTCTACTATTCTTTTTTCTTTGCCTGACTAGCATTCCACTGGCAGCCCAGGATATTGAAATAAAAGGAATGGTAACAGAAGCTACAACAAATGAACCCTTACCAGGAGTCACAGTCAGAGTGAAAGGTAAAGACACCGGCACAGTAACAGACATGGATGGTAAATACTCCATCAAAGCGAATAAAGGGAATATACTGATATTCTCAACAATAGGTATGAAACAAATAGAAAAAGCTGTCACGTCCGGAACTCCAATCAATGTATCTATGGAAGAAGATAATATCGCTCTGGAACAAGTAGTAGTGATTGGTTATGGTACAGTGAAGAAGAGTCATCTTTCGGGGGCTGTAGGTTCGGTTAGTGCAAAAGAACTTAACGGTCAGGTTGCTTCTAACGCAGCCACAGCCCTACAAGGGAAAATACCCGGAGTATCAGTAGCCAGTTCCAGTGGTGATCCCAATGGAAGTATGACGATCAATGTTCGTGGTATCAGCTCTTTATCCAACAACAATCCACTTTATGTAGTAGACGGAGCATTTGGAGATATCAGTATGGTCGATCCTAACGATATTTCCTCTATCGAAGTTTTAAAAGATGCTGCTGCGGCAGCAATCTACGGTTCACGTGCAGCAGGTGGTGTTGTACTGATTACCACTAAAAGCGGTCGTAAAGACATGCCGACTAAATTAGATGTCAATTTCTTCACAGGAATCAGCCAGACTCCCAAAACACTGAAAGTTTTTAATGGAGAAGAATACAGCCGCTTCGCACGCTACTACAAATTAGCAGGCGACGGTTATGGTGCAGAAAACGGAGCTACCCCTTTCATTGGTGAAGGAACAGACTGGCAAGACGTGATGTTGCGCACAGCCATGACTTATAAAGCCAATGCTACCATCAGCGGCGGTTCCAAAAGCGGTTCTTACAGTTCATCTGTCAGCTACCTTAATAAAGAAGGTATACTGCGCAACACTGATCATGAATCTTACAATATCCGTTTGAAAAGCGATTATTCTTTCTTCGACAATCGCTTGACAACAGGTGAATCTATGATTGTAAATCTGACAAAAGGTAGTGGATACATTCATCAGGATACCATGTTCGATATCTTTCAGTTCCCGTCAGTAGTACCGGTATACGATCCTACAAACGCAGGGAGCTGGGGTACTTCCAATGACATCAATTTACCGAATCCATTGGCTGAAATGACAGTCAACGACGAACGGACAGAAACAACCAAGATTTTCCTCAATGCCTATTTACAGGCTGAAATCATCAAAGGACTAAAGTACAAACTCAATGTAGGTATCAGAAAAGAGCATACTAAGTGGCGTTATTACAAGGATGTATACGATTTAGGAACATTCGGTAAAAACGACAAGCCCGACCTTGAAGAAAAATCGTCAACATGGGAATCATGGGTATTAGAAAACACCCTGAATTATGACCGTACATTCGGCAAACACAATTTGTCACTCCTTGCCGGATACTCTGCCCAGAAAGACAAAAGTTACAGCCTTTATGGTAAAAATGGAGATATGCCCCAGTTCATTGAAACAATGCCGGGCAATGTAGATCCTTCCAACCTGAAAGCATCCAGTTCGCTGAATGAACTTGCATTGGTATCTCTGTTCGGACGTGTCATGTATTCCTTTGACGACCGTTATTTATTCTCGGCATCTATTCGCCGTGACGGTTCTTCACGTTTCAGAAGTGGACATCAATATGGTGCATTCCCTTCTGCTTCTATTGGATGGAACATCAACCGCGAAAAATTCTTTAAACCTTTAGAGAATGTATTCGATCAGTTGAAGCTGCGTTTTAGTTATGGTAAACTCGGTAATCAGGAGATGACCAGCTACTATCCGACACAAAGTGTAGTATCGGACGGCATGAACTATGTGATGAATAATTCGCCTTGGTTTGGTTCTATGCCATATGTGCAGGCAATCTCACCCGCCAATTTAACATGGGAAAATACGGAGACCTATAACATCGGTTTAGATGTCAGTCTGCTAAACGGACGATTGACGCTTACTGCTGATGCTTACGTTAAGAATACAAATGATGTGCTATTACCTATTCCTTCTACCGCATCTACCGGTATCAGCGGAAACTCTATTCAGAATGCGGGACAAGTACGGAACAAAGGATTCGAACTTGCGGTCAACTATCGCGGTGCCATCAAGGAAAAGTTCAACTATTACATCGGTGCCAATATCGCAGCCGACAAGAATGAAGTGACCAAAATAACATTAGGCGGACAAAACCTGATGATCTCCGGATACAGCGCACACGGTGCCGGTGGTCGCGGTATCAATATGTTTGCAGAAGGGCATCCGATGTCATATTTCAACCTGATCGAAACAGACGGATTATTCCGCTCGGCAGAAGAGATCGCTAATTATAAAAACAAAGACGGTGAACTCATCCAGCCCGCTGCACAAGTTGGTGATGTCCGCTACAAAGACTGGAACGGTGACGGCAAAATAAACACAGATGACCAGCATGACGTAGGAAGTCCGTTCCCCGATTTCACTTTTGGCATAAGACTCGGCGGCGAATGGAACAACTTCGACTTTAACCTTTTCTTTGACGGAATGGTAGGCAACAAGATATATAATTATCCCCGTTATCGCCTGGAATCAGGAAACTTCAACGGAAATATGAGTACCGTATTGGCCAATTCATGGAGACCGGACAATCAGAACACTGATATTCCTCGTTTCTCTAAGACTGACGGTGCAGACAACAAATGGGCATACACCGACAGATGGCTGGAAGACGGCTCGTACATACGTTTGAAAACATTGGACATTGGCTATACATTACCCAAAGTCCTGACAAAGAAAATCAAACTTGAAAACGTAAGAATATACACTTCAATGGAGAACCTGTTCACATTGACCAAATATTCCGGCTATACCCCCGACCTGGGTGAAAGTTCTGTCGCAGGTGTTGCTTACAATGTATTCTCAAGAGGTATCGACCAGGGACGCTATCCATTGCCCCGTACTATTTCTTTCGGAATACAAGTCAACCTGTAATACCTTAAATTAATATTAAACATTAAACAGTTTATGAACATGAAAAGAAATTGGTTATCATATATGTGCATGGCAGCTCTTTTTTCCGGAGCGCTGACATCGTGCAACGAATCCAGCTTTTTGAATCTGTCGGACCCCAATTACTTCACGGAAAGCAACTTCTGGAAAGATAAAGCAGATGCAGAAAGTGCTTTAGCAGCCGCCTATTCTCCGATAAAAGGAGCCATGTACGGATACTTCGGCGCATTTGACGGCTGGCTAAACTTAAACGGTCGTGGTGACGATATCTACACAATCAAAGGAGAAGAAGTTCCGATGTGGAATATTGCAAACTTCCTGAACTCGCCCTCTACCGGAAATGATCCTTACGGAGCGCTTTATTCAGGCATCCAGCGTGCCAACATCGTACTGCGGTATATTGATCAGATACCTGCATCAGGTATTACTGAAGAAGACCGCTCGATGATCAAAGGCGAAGCACTCTTTCTGCGTGGCTATCAATACTTCCTGTTAGTCAACAATTACAAAGAAGTGCCTTTGAGACTGATTCCATCCAACGAAGATGAAACCAATAAAGCCGCTGCTACAGAAGCTGCATTATGGGCACAAGTAGAAGAAGATCTGGATAACGCCATCAAATGCAACCTGCCAGTAGAACGCTCTACTGCCAAAGAACGCATAACTAAAGGTGCAGCTATTGCAATGCTGGGCAAAGTATATGCCACCCAACACAAATATCCGGAAGCCAAACAGCTATTAGGTACATTACTGAAAGCTCCTTATTCTTACGAATTGATGGACAACTTCGAAAAGAATTTCACAAATGAAGAAGAGTTCAATAAAGAATCCGTATTTGAACTGGCATACAGTCCGGACGGAGACTACTCCTGGAGCAATGAAAGCGGTATCTGTTTAGGTTGCTATATTCCTCAGTTTATCGGTCCGGTAAAATCCGGCGGATGGGCTAAATTAATGCCGAACTCCCTGATCGTAGGAGAGTTTACAAAAGAAACACGTCCGAGTGATGCAGATACCAAGTTTGACAAACGTATGTATGCCAGCCTCTTTTTTGATGCTGCCAACTATGGAGATAAAGTTCCCAACGAGAAATGGTATGGCAATAATTACTCCATGGATGATCTTTGGGAAGGCAATGAAGGAAAAATGGCAGGCGGAGCACCAAGTTTCAACGTCAATGGAACAGCAGGTAAATTCCTGATAAAGAAAAATACCGCATATTATGTGGATGACAAGGCACCGGACAACATGGGCAACAAAGAAGGAAGGTCCAGCAATTTGCGCGTAATGCGCTTTGCCGAGGTACTGTTGCTTTATGCTGAAGCATGCGCCAAAACCAATGATCCGGATGGTGCCAACTATGCTTTAAAGCAAATCCGCCAAAGAGCAGGACTTACGGAAAAGACTTTTGCACAAGCTGAATTAATGAATGAAATAGAACACCAATGCTTATTGGAGTTCTTTGCGGAAGGACATCGTTTTGACGATTTGAAACGTTGGTATTCGCCCAGCGAAATTCAGTTGATCTTCAAGGCGAATGGAAAACAAGGTGCGGAAAACTTCCAGGAAAAACACCTTTATTATCCTATACCGACAAGTGAACTAAACAATAATACTGCCATGGAACAAACCAGTTTATGGAAATAAAAAACCTAGCAAGATTAACTTAATAAAGAAACAACATGAAAAAGATATATTCATTATTATTCGTATCCCTCTTTCTATTCATTGGATACTCTTGTGACGATGGAAGTCTGAGTCACAGTGACGTCTACATCCCGGACCCGGTAGAAGAAACAGACGAGGATGACGGATTCTCAGCCGAACCCACTACAGAAGCTGTCATCAAAGTACAGTTCGGAGAAGGGCACGAACATCAGATAATCGATGGCTTCGGATGTGCCTTTGCAGAGTGGTCACATCGTATATGGAACAACATGATGCGCGAAGATGTAGTCAATGACCTTTTCGGAGAAAATGGCTTGAAGCTTAATATTTTCAGAGGTGAGGTATTTCCACACTATCAGAACCCTACCACAAACGTCATTGACTTCGGAATGAACCGTACCTTCAATCTTGCAGCCAACGACCCTTCTATGATCAATGATTACTGGAGAGACTTTAACGGTTCCGGATGTGGCGAACAAGTACAATTAGGTCAAATGTGGCTGGTAGATATCCTGCAGAAAAAATATAAAGATGTGAAATTTATATTCTCTACCTGGAGTCCTCCCGGAACTATGAAATCTAACGGAAAGCCCTCAGGCGGTAGTCTGGCATCCGGTTCGGAAGACGCATATGCTAACTATCTGATTGACTTCATCAAAGCATACACTGAAAAGTTCGGCATTGAGATATATGCAATATCACCATCTAATGAGCCTAACAGCAGTGGAACGGGATGGAACGGTTGTAGCTGGAGTTATACAAATCTGGCAAACTTCTGCCAGAAGAATCTTCGCCCGGCTTTAGATAAAGCAGGTTATCAAGACATGAAGATTATCTTTGGAGAGCACTCGTGGTGGAAAGCAGGAGTCACTTTTCTTGAAAATGGCTTGAAAGCCTGTCCCGATCTGGTTAACTCCAACATTATTGCAGCAGCTCACGGATACACATTAATTGGCAACACTGAGTTTGTACAATCACCACTCTGCGCTGAAAATAATATTCATTTATGGAATACGGAAACCAGTTCTACAGACACATACGATCCATCCTGGAAAAACGCGATGCAATGGGCTACTACTTTCCATAATTATCTGGCAGTTTCCAACCTAAACGCATTTATCTGGTGGGCAGGTGCACGTCCTTGTACGAATAATGAAGCGTTGATCAGACTGGAAGAAGCACTTCCCGGAACCAATTATGAAAGAGCGTCCCGCTACTACAGTTACGGACAATTTACTAAGTTTACCCCGGAAGGAAGCCGACGTGTGGATATCAAGACTGTTGCTCCCGAAGGTGACGAAGAAGCATTCCCGAAAGAACTGTTGATGACAGCTTACATCAAGGACGACAATTATACGATCGTACTGGTAAACAATTCTACAAGCAAGGCCTTCGAAACCAAACTGGAAATTGAAGGAAAAGAGTTTCAGACCATGATCTCGTATACATCAGATGAAGGAGTTAAGTGGCAACGCAAAAAAGTAAATCCATCTCTCAGCGGATTGCGCTCCATTACAGTCCCTAAGTTTAGTGTAGTAACCATCACTGGTAAAATGAAAGATATTGAAGCTGAATAAATAGTCTAAATAAACAATGAATATCATGAAAAGAAATCTATTATATTTGGCAGGATTCCTGCTTGCAGCCGCTACTGTTTTCTCCGGCTGTAATGACGATGATCCATCCTATCACGACTTAGTGCCGAATACGCAGGAGTTGATCATTAATCTGGATGAGACCCCGGAAGGAATCATTCAAATAGTTCAAGGCAACGGCAATTATAAAATTACAAGTTCCAATGAAGATGTAGCAACCGCCATTGCCGAAGGTAACAAAATTAAAGTAACAGCTCTGAAAGCCGGTAGTACCGACTTATCTATTACCGACTGGGCTAAAATGAGTACCAATGTCAAAGTCATCGTCGATCAGTTAAGTGAACTGGTTTTGTCCAATTCGGCTACAACAATGTATCCGGGTGAAAACAAGACAGTCAATGTTTATACAGGAAACAGAGGCTACAAAGTAACAGTTGACAAAGAATCTGTCGTGAAAGCTACAGTAGATGAAGAAGGACATATACAGATAGAATCTCTGGCACCAGGCAATGCAACAGTTACAGTGACCGACAGACTGAACAAGAGTGCAGAATTTTCAGTAAAAGTAATAAAGAAACTTGTAGTTGACAATAGTGAAGAAATTGCTTATTTGACAGTCGGTGAACCTTTGACAATCAAGATTCTGGACGGTAACGGAGGCTATACCTGCACAAATAATGGTTCTGCCACTTATCTGAAATGCACGATAGCGGAAAATGGAACAGATGTTATCATCGAAGGTCTTAAAAGATATCGTTTCAACAAGACGGTAACAATCAAAGACCAGGAAGGAGAGTCAATCAGCATCAATATAGTCTATATCGACGACCTATATCTGGAGAATCCATCATATCGTTACTTAATAGCAGGTTCATCTTCTTATCAGTCTGTCTCTACCTCGGCAGTGGGTTCCATTACTCATTCGGAAGAGTTCAATATGTCCGAAATTGTTATAAAAGGAACAGGAACTTATGCCAGCGGTTTTGCAGTTCAGTTTACAGGTGATTTGACGAAAGGCAACAAAGGTGATGCGGTACTGTATAAAGTAACAAGAAATGCAGTGGACAAAAAAGTGAAATATCCGATAGAAGATTGCCGGATCGATAAAGTGGAAGATGGTTGGTACTGGGTCAGCTTCTTAGAACCCAATTGTACCATCCGCTCTTATATGATTACCAAACAATAGTTTATAGACTTGACACATGTATTTTTTGAAAGTACCCCCATACTTTCAAAATGACAAAAGTACAAAGAGACTGTCCCTACAACACCGTATATCTCAGGTATGTCTGGCTTGTAAACAGTCTCTTTTGTCCTGTCAAGTAATACAAAAAGGATCGCAAGCCGATGCTTTACTCTAATTTTATGAATTGATATGAATAGATATGATAACAGACTACATATTCTCACTAAAGAATATGATGAGCTCATCTCACGTGAAAATGAAAAGATACTGCCCGGCAATGGTGTTTTTGAACGATACAAATACCCCATTCTGACAGCAGACCACCCCCCGCTGGAGTGGAGATACGACTTCAATCCGGAAACAAATCCCTATCTGATGGAACGTTTCGGCATTAACGCCGTATTCAATGCAGGCGCTATCAAATTCAACGGGAAATATCTTATTATGGCACGAGTAGAAGGGCATGACCGCAAATCATTCTTTGCCATCGCAGAAAGTCCCAATGGTATCGACAACTTCCGCTTCTGGGAATATCCGGTACAACTGCCGGACCTATATCCGGAAGAAACGAACGTCTACGATATGCGTCTGACAAAACACGAGGACGGATGGATATACGGTATCTTCTGCTCGGAAAGCAAAGATCCGGACGCACCCGCAGGAGACCTCACATCGGCCATTGCAGCAGCAGGAATCATACGCAGCAGGGACCTTAAAAACTGGGAACGCCTGCCCAACCTCGTCTCCCAAAGCCAGCAACGGAATGTGGTGCTGCACCCCGAATTCGTAGACGGCAAATATGCATTGTACACCCGTCCGCAGGACGGATTCATCGATGCAGGCAGCGGAGGCGGTATTTCATGGGCATTGATAGACGATATCACTCATGCAGTGGTCAAGAAGGAAATCGTTATAGAACAGCGCCATTATCACACGATCAAAGAAGTGAAAAACGGTGAAGGGCCTCATCCCATCAAGACTCCCGAAGGATGGCTACATCTGGCACACGGAGTCCGTGCCTGTGCTGCCGGACTCAGATATGTCCTATATCTGTATATGACGTCTTTAGATGACCCCAGTAAAGTGATAGCCCAGCCGGGAGGTTACTTCATGGCACCCGTGGGAGAAGAAAGAACCGGAGATGTATCCAACGTGTTATTCTCCAACGGATGGATCGCAGATGAAGACGGAACGGTATACATCTACTATGCTTCCTCCGACACACGGATGCACGTAGCGACTTCTACGATCGAACGGCTAATCGATTACTGCCGGCATACACCGGAAGACAGACTCCGTTCCACGACTTCCGTGAAAAGCATATACGATATCATAGAAGCCAATAAGCTCGTGATGTCGGAAAATGCCGTTATATTATAGTTCCGGAAGCAGTATTATCATCTGTCTTTCAGGATGTTCCATTCTGCATGATGGATATTAACAACTGAGTTGCAGGGTATTAACATCTGACACGTCAAGTCTTAACACCTGACGTGTCAGCTATTAAAGCCTGAGAAGTCAGATAAATAGTATCAGATAGTATCAGTATGAGTTAAAATAATATTTGTTTCTTCCCCACATTCGACCTACTTTTGTACCTGATAGATTATTAATGTACAAAACCTAATCAAAATAGCAACATGAAATTACACACATCCGATCTTCTGATCATCTGCGCCTACCTCATTGCCATGATTGTCATCGGACTCATACTGAAAAAACGGGCCGCACAAAATATGGACTCCTATTTCCTGGGAGGCAAATCACTGCCCTTCTATATGCTTGGCCTGTCCAATGCATCCGGGATGTTCGACATCACTGGTACGATGCTAATGGTTTACTGGGCATTTGCCTACGGATTCAAAAGTCTCTGGATTCCCTGGCTGTGGCCGGTATTCAATCAGATATTCCTCATGGTTTATCTGTCGGTGTGGTTGCGGCGTTCCAATGTGCTCACCGGAGCCGAATGGATCAAAACCCGCTTCGGTAAAGGCAAGGGAGCGACACTCTCTCATACCATCGTTGTCGTATTTGCGTTATTAAGCGTACTCGGATTTCTAAGTTACGGATTCATAGGAATAGGCAAGTTCATGGAAATCTTTATTCCCTGGGAAGTCATTTCACCCTACATTCCTTTCACTGTTTCACCGGAGTATGTTCCGCATGTATACGGTATCTTCTTCACAGCTATCGCTACCTTCTACGTCATGTTGGGAGGAATGCTGAGCATCGTATGGACGGATGTCGTACAGTTCCTTATCATGACGGTGGCAGGCATCGTTATCGTAGTGATCGGTATGCAGATGGTGGCGCCGGATATGATACACTCCTTTGTACCTACCGGATGGGATTCCCCTTTCTTCGGATGGACGCTCGATATTGACTGGAGCAGCCGGATGAGTTTGCTGACCGAACGAATGGCGAACGAACCTTACAGTCTGATAGGCATCTTTGTCATGATGGCGTTGCTCAAAGGCATCTTCATGAGTATGGCAGGGCCTGCGCCCAACTATGATATGCAGAAAATTCTGTCCTGCAAGTCTCCCAAAGAAGCGGCGATGATGAGTGGTTCCGTATCCGTAGTGCTGTTGATTCCACGCTATCTGATGATTATGGGATTTGCATTACTTGCCATCTATTTCTTCAAGGAAGACGGCGGACTGACACAGATGGAAGTGACCCGCACAGACTTTGAGACGATTCTTCCCCATCTGATCACACGATATGTTCCGGCAGGACTTGCAGGATTATTATTGGCAGGTCTACTGGCAGCTTTCATGTCGACCTTTGCCTCTACCGTCAATGCAGCCCCTGCATATATCGTAAATGATATTTATCTGAAATACATCAATCCGAAAGCAAGCGTGAAAACTCAGATACGCAGTAGTTATGTCATCTCTGTGGCAGTAGTGGTGGTGAGCACTGTCATCGGATTCTTCCTGAAAGATATCAATGAAATCTTCCAGTGGATTGTAGGTGCACTGTTCGGAGGATACATCGCAGCCAACGTACTGAAATGGCATTGGTGGCGTTTCAACGGTGAAGGTTACTTCTGGGGAATGACTGCCGGAGTAGTGGCAGCTATTGTAATGAAATTTACCGTTCCGGATGCATGGGTACTTTATTTCTTCCCCGTACTGTTCGGCGTCTCTCTGATCGGATGTATCATCGGGACTTACAGCGCTCCGGCTACAGATGAAGAGACTCTGATCAACTTCTATGTCAATGTACGCCCGTGGGGATGGTGGAAACCGATTCAGGAGAAAGCAATCGCCCGCTACCCGCATATTCAGGCGAATAAAAACTTCAAAAGGGATGCCTTCAATGTGGCGATAGGAATCATCTGGCAATGTACGCTTACCATCATCCCGATGTACCTCGTTGTCCGCGAACAATTAGGACTCTGGAGTTCTATCGCCTTGCTTCTGATTACCACGCTGATATTAAGAAAGACCTGGTACAAGCCTTTGTGTAAGGAGGAAGCGAGATACAACGAAGAGATGAAACAAATACGATAAGTATCAGCATAATTAATTTATATCATAAATTTAGGCACGGATGACACGGATTTCACGGATTTAAAAGATCGGTCAATTAAAAACCACGTTAACCCGTGTCATCCGTGCCTAATAAAACAGAGAACCGACCATGAAAAGACTATCCGTAATACTCTTGTCATTTTTACTATATCTTCCGCTGTGCGCACAATTTAAAGGAACCGTCTATGTCGACACCAATCAATCGGGCACATTCGACAAAGGAGACAAACCGCTGGCAGGAGTGATGGTAACAGACGGAATGAACGTAGTAAAAACAGATAAAAAAGGCCGGTTCTCACTATCGGGATTCAAGAAAACCCGATTTATCAGCATTACTACACCTGCCGGATTCGAGACACAACAATTCTACCTCCCTGTCAAGGAAGACAGAAAAAGCTATGATTTTATAGTGACCGAAAGCGAACGGACCAAGACCAGAGAACACTCCTTTATCCATATCACCGACACGGAAGTGACCGGAGGAGTGGGGCGTTGGGTCACCGACCTACAACAATACATAAAGAACGAACAACCGGCTTTTCTGATTCATACCGGAGACATCTGCTACGAACCGGGACTCACAGTGCACAATCAAGTAGTGAATGCACAAACAATGGGCTGCCCCGTCTATTACTGCATAGGCAACCACGACCTGGTGAAAGGCAACTACGGCGAAGAACTTTATGAATCGATTTATGGCCCGACATGGTATTCGTTCGATGTCGGCAACGTGCATTACGTCGTTACTCCCATCGACCACGGAGACAACCCGACCGATTACACGCAAAGGGATGTATACAACTGGCTGAAGAATGACCTCGCCCTGATGAAGAAAGATCAGGCGCTTGTTCTTTTTAACCACGACCTGTTTACTCCCAGCGATAACTTCGTATTCAAGGCAGACAAAAAGGATATCCTCGACCTCCGTATGTTCAACACGAAAGCACAAATCTACGGACATATGCACTACAACTACGTCCGCAATCAGAAAGGCATTTATACCATCTGCACCGGCACACTGGACAAAGGAGGCATCGATCACTCCCCTTCTTCTTTCAGAGACATAAAGATAGATGCCAACGATCACCTCACAACGCAACTGCGTTATACTTTCATCGAACCGCAAATCGCTATCGTTTCTCCGATGAAGAATCAAGCAGCCCCCATACATCCGGAAACCGGCAATCAGCTTCCGGTCTCCGTCAACACCTATAACTCACAGGCAAAAACATCGTCCGTATCTTATGTACTGAGCAATCCGGAAGACGACCGGGAAATAGCCAAAGGTAACCTGTCGCCCCTCACCGACTGGAACTGGAGCGGAAGTATTCAAATACCCGCTAACGAAAACGGAAAGAAACTGAACCTGACAGTGACTTCATCCTTCAACGACGGAAAGGAAGCGACTGCCACCAGCCAGTTCCTTTATCAGAAAGATTTCAAATCGACTGCTATCACAGGGAAGGACTGGAATACCCTACTTCAGAACGCAAGTCACTCCGGCGGAATAAATGATTCCCAAATCAAACTCCCCCTGCAACTACAATGGACAGCGAACACAGGAAGTAACATCTTCATGGCCTCCCCCCTCATCGTCGGACAAAAAGTATTCATTGCCACTACCGATGATAACACATCGCTCAACACCTATATTTGTGCATTCGACTTCCATTCCGGCAAACAGCTATGGAAGTTCCGCACGGAAAACTCGGTAAAGAATACGATTGCCTGCGAAAATGAAATCGTTGTAGCCCAGGATGCCTCCTGCAATCTGTACGCCCTCGACGCAGCATCCGGAAAACCACTGTGGCAACAATACATCAACTTAAAGAACTATCCCTATCTGAGCGAAGGACTGACAGTTGACAAAGGAATCGTTTATGCCGGAATCGGCGCCGGACTTTCAGCCTACGACCTGAAAACAGGAAAAGTGATATGGACCAACACGGACTGGAAACAACGGGAAGGCTCGACCACCACGTTAACCATCGCCGGAGACGTACTAATCAGTGGTACCCAATGGGGAGGACTGTATGGCAACGACATCCGCACTGGCAAACAACTCTGGAAGCTCTCCGACAACGGACTCGGCAACCGAGGTGCCTCTCCGGTCTACAAAGACGGAAAATTATGGATCATCTCCTCCAAAAGCTTTTTCCTGATAGAACCTCAAACCGGTAAAGTACTCCAGCAAAAGGAACTGTCCGCCAACCTGGACGTGACATCTACCCCGCTTGTCACCGAACATGAGATTATCTTCGGCAGCGCAGACCGTGGAGTCTTCGCTCTCGACAAACCGACTCTTTTCATCAAATGGAGAGCCGAGACTTTACCTTCTCTTGTATACACTGCTCCTTATTCTTCTACGCCACAGGCAGCAGTAGAAACAAGCCCTGTATCTTCACAAGGAATGGTCTATATCGGAGCTTCCGACGGGTATTTATACGCCATCGACCAGTCAACAGGGATTATCAAAGACAAGTTGTATTTCGGAGCACCTGTTTTCTCCACAGTAGCAGTATCGGGAAACAGGATGATTGTTTGCGACTTTGCGGGTAATGTTTATTGCCTGTCGTCAAAAGCGGCAGAAGAATAAAGTACATCCCGCCTCACACAGTTTTCTCCACCCGCAGCGTTGTAATTTAAAGATTATCACGTATCTTTGCCCCTCAATCATAAATACGAGATATGGCTATTACAATCAAGAAAGTCTCTACAAAGAGAGAACTTAAGAAGTTTATTCGCTTTAATTACAGGATGTATAAGGGCAATCCATATTCCGTGCCCGACCTTTACGATGACATGCTCAACACATTCAACAAAAAGAAGAATGCGGCATTCGAGTTCTGTGAAGCAGATTACTTCCTGGCATACCGGGACGACAAAATCGTAGGTCGTGTGGCCGCTATCATCAATAACCGTGCCAACGAAAAGTGGGAATGCAAGAACGTCCGTTTCGGATGGATAGATTTCATTGATGACCCCGAAGTATCATCCGCACTCATCAAGACCGTCGAAGACTGGGGAAAAGAGCGCGGCATGACTCACATCACAGGTCCTCTGGGATTCACCGATTTCGATGCGGAAGGAATGCTGATCGAAGGATTCGACCAGCTCAGCACAATGGCTACTATCTACAACCACCCGTATTACCCCGTACACATGGAGAGACTCGGTTTCGAGAAAGACGCCGACTGGGTGGAATACAAAATCTACATCCCCGATGCCATCCCCGACAAGCACAAGCGTATCTCCGAACTGATTCAACGAAAATACAACCTGAAGATAAAGAAATACACCTCCGGAAGAAAAATAGCCAAAGACTACGGACAGGAAATCTTCGAACTGATGAACGAAGCATACAGCCCGCTCTACGGCTACTCTCCGCTGACGCAACGGCAAATCAACCAGTACGTAAAGATGTATCTCCCGATTCTCGACTTACGGATGGTTACCCTCATTACCGATGCCGATGACAAGCTGGTATGCGTAGGCATCTCCATGCCGTCTCTTGCCGAGGCCCTGCAAAAGTCACACGGCCGTCTGCTCCCTCTCGGATGGTTCTATCTGCTGAAAGCACTGTTCATGAAACGCCGTGCCAAAATGCTTGACCTGCTGCTTGTAGCAGTCAAACCGGAGTACCAGAATAAAGGTGTTAACGCTTTGTTATTTTCCGATTTAATTCCAGTTTATCAAAAATTAGGTTTTATCTTTGCGGAAAGCAACCCCGAACTGGAACTGAACGGAAAAGTTCAGGCACAATGGGATTACTTTGAGACTAAGCAACATAAGCGCCGCCGTGCGTTCACCAAAGAGATTAAATAACAGCTATGGAAGAGAACGAATTGATATCTGTAGACAACAACAATGCAGTAGAGTACACTGACGACAACATCCGCCACCTGAGCGACATGGAACATGTGCGCACACGCCCCGGTATGTACATCGGTAGGCTGGGCGATGGCGCGCACGCCGAAGACGGAATCTATGTCCTCCTCAAAGAAGTCATTGACAACAGTATCGACGAGTTCAAGATGCAAGCCGGTAAGAAAATCGAAATTACCGTTGAAGAGAACCTCCGCGTCAGCGTACGTGACTACGGACGAGGCATCCCGCAGGGAAAGCTGGTAGAAGCCGTAAGCGTACTGAACACGGGTGGTAAATACGACAGCAAGGCATTTAAGAAAAGCGTCGGACTGAACGGTGTCGGTGTGAAAGCCGTCAACGCATTGAGCTCTCGTTTTGAAGTACGCAGTTACCGTGACGGTAAAGTGCGTATCGCCACATTCTCCAAAGGAAACCTGCAGACCGACGTGACGCAGGACACCGAAGAGGACAACGGAACCTTTATCTTCTTCGAACCGGACAATACGCTGTTCGTCAACTACTGCTTCAAGCCCGAATTTATCGAGACCATGTTGCGTAACTATACATATCTCAACACGGGACTCGCCATCATTTACAACGGTCACCGCATCCTGTCGCGCAACGGTCTGGTAGACCTGCTGAACGACAACATGACGGCAACCGGCCTCTATCCCATCGTCCACCTGAAAGGAGAAGACATCGAAATCGCCTTCACTCACACCGGACAGTACGGAGAAGAGTATTACTCCTTCGTCAACGGTCAGCACACCACACAGGGGGGTACCCATCAGAGTGCTTTCAAAGAACATATCGCCCGTACCATCAAAGAGTTCTTCAACAAGAACATGGACTATACCGACATCCGTAACGGACTGGTTGCCGCCATCGCCGTCAATGTGGAAGAGCCGATCTTCGAAAGCCAGACCAAAACGAAACTGGGATCTACCAACATGACTCCCGGCGGCGTGACAGTCAACAAATACGTAGGCGACTTCATCAAGTTGGAAGTAGACAACTTCCTGCACAAAAACGCGGACGTAGCGGAAGTAATGCAGCAAAAGATACAGGAATCGGAAAAGGAACGGAAAGCCATCGCAGGCGTCACGAAGCTGGCACGCGAACGTGCCAAGAAGGCCAACCTGCACAACCGCAAGTTGCGCGACTGCCGCATCCACCTCAACGACCCGAAAGGGAAAGGAATGGAAGAAGACTCCTGCATCTTCATCACCGAGGGAGACTCGGCGAGCGGTTCCATCACCAAAAGCCGTGACGTAAACACTCAGGCAGTATTCAGCCTTCGCGGTAAACCGCTGAACTCGTTCGGACTGACGAAAAAGGTAGTCTACGAAAACGAAGAATTCAACCTGCTGCAAGCTGCGTTAAATATAGAGGACGGCATAGAAGGACTCCGTTACAACAAAGTGATCGTTGCCACCGATGCCGATGTGGACGGTATGCACATCCGCCTGCTGCTCATCACGTTCTTCCTGCAATTCTTCCCCGACCTCATCAAGAAAGGTCACGTATATATTCTGCAAACGCCGTTATTCCGCGTGCGCAACAAGAAGAAAACGGTGTACTGCTACAGCGAGGACGAACGGGTGAACGCCATCAACGAACTAAGCCCCAACCCGGAAATCACCCGATTCAAGGGACTGGGAGAAATATCACCGGACGAATTCAAGCACTTTATCGGCAAGGATATGCGCCTGGAACAAGTGACATTGCGTAAGACAGATGCCGTAAAAGAACTCCTGGAGTTCTACATGGGCAAGAATACAATGGAACGACAGAACTTTATTATAGACAATCTGGTTATAGAAGAAGACTTGGCCAGTTAATACAAAGAGTAATTATGATATTTGTTGAAGAACTAAGAGTTGGCAATATTGTCAATACACCAATATGTCCTGGAAAGATTGTAGGAATCTATAAAGATAACTACTTTTCATCATACACAATCGCCATAAATAATTTGAATTGTCAAATTATATCCAATATTAATGATATCAATCCGATACTCATATCAGAAGAGATTTTACTCAAATCGGGATTTAAAAAAGTACAACAAACCCATACTGATGAAAATAATGGTGCTTTAGTTTATGAATATTTGTACTTTCATAATATCGATGATATCTATTGCATATTCTATGGGCATGGAGAATTTAAATTTGGTCAATATAATAATAGTTATGATATAGGAGAAAATGTCTTTATACTAACTCGTATAAGATATATCCATCAAATGCAAAATCTATATAAAGATTTAACAAATAAAGATATAGATATTATTATATGACAAATAATACAAGTAGGTTAATGAGAAGAGCTATATTTCCGGGTACATTCGACCCCTTCACCATCGGTCATTATTCGGTAGTGGAACGTGCACTCACCTTTATGGACGAGGTAATCATCGGGATCGGTATCAACGAAAACAAGAATACCTATTTCCCCATCGAGAAAAGAGAAGAAATGATCCGGAATCTCTACAAGGACAATCCCCGCATCAAAGTGATGTCTTACGACTGTCTGACGATAGACTTTGCCCAACAGGTAGAAGCACAATTCATCGTTCGCGGCATCCGCACGGTCAAGGATTTCGAGTATGAGGAAACGATTGCCGACATTAACCGCAAACTGGCGGGCATCGAAACCATCCTGCTCTTCACAGAACCGGAACTGACCTGCGTCAGCTCAACGATTGTACGTGAGCTGCTGACTTACAACAAAGATATCAGCCAGTTTATCCCCGAAGGAATGGAGATAAATTGAAAGTCGGTAGTATCTCTATTGAGGCTGACTTTAAAGTCAGCCTCAGGGGAATGAAGATAGTTTGGATAACGCAAAGGTAACTTGCGAAACTTGAAATAATAATTAATGATGATGAAGAAGATTAAAGTATATGCCCTCCTGGTTTGTCTGTTGGCAACGTCCGCTGCACAGGCCCAAAGTTTCGGCTCCGCCGCCATGCGCAAACTCCAAATGGCGGAATTCGCGATTTCCAACTTCTACGTAGACAAAGTAGATGAAGACAAACTGGTAGAAGAAGCTATCATCAAGATGCTGGCACAGCTCGACCCGCACTCCACTTACTCGGATGCCGAAGAAGTGAAGAAGATGAACGAACCGCTTCAAGGCAACTTCGAAGGCATCGGCGTACAGTTCCAGATGATCGAGGACACCCTGCTCGTCGTACAACCCGTCAGCAACGGCCCCTCCGAGAAAGTGGGCATCCTTGCCGGCGACCGCATCATTGCCGTCAACGACTCCGCCATCGCAGGAGTAAAAATGAGCACGGAAGATATCATGAAGCGTCTGCGTGGTCCGAAAGGTTCGAAAGTCAACCTGACCATCGTCCGCCGTGGAGTACAAGACCCGCTCGTGTTCACCGTGAAAAGAGATAAGATACCTATCCTGAGTCTCGACGCTTCCTACCTGATTCAGCCAAAGATCGGATACATCCGCGTCAACCGCTTTGGCGCAACCACCGCCGAAGAATTCAAGAAGGCAATGAAAGGCCTGCAACAGCAAGGCATGAAAGACCTCATCCTCGACCTGCAAGGCAACGGCGGAGGATATCTGAACGCCGCCATCGACCTTGCCAACGAATTCCTCGGACAGAAGGAACTGATTGTTTACACCGAAGGCCGGACCGCACAGCGCAGCGAGTTCTTCGCCAAAGGAAACGGAGAGTTCCGTGACGGCCGCCTCATCGTATTGGTAGACGAATACACCGCTTCCGCCAGCGAAATCGTGAGCGGCGCAGTGCAGGACTGGGACAGAGGTATCATCGTAGGCCGCCGTTCTTTCGGCAAAGGACTGGTGCAACGTCCTATCGACCTGCCGGACGGCTCCATGATCCGACTGACCATTGCACGGTACTACACCCCTGCCGGTCGTTGCATCCAAAAGCCGTATGACAGCTCGACCGATTACAATAAAGACCTGATAGACCGCTTCAACCACGGAGAACTGATGAATGCCGACAGCATCCACTTCCCCGACTCATTGAAAGTGCAGACCAAGAAACTGAAACGTACCGTTTACGGCGGAGGCGGCATCATGCCGGACTACTTCGTTCCGATTGACACGACACTCTACACGGACTATCACCGGAAACTGGTCGGCAAAGGGGTCATTATCAAATTCACGATGAAATTCATCGAAGATCACCGCAAGGAACTGGCCGATAAATATAAGAAGTTCGAAAGCTTCAACGAAAAGTTTGTTATTGACGACGATATGCTCGCCACCCTCCGCGAAATGGGTGAGAAAGAAGGGGTGAAGTTCAACGAAGAGCAGTATCAGAAGGCACTTCCGCTGATCAAGACACAGCTGAAAGCACTGATAGCCCGCGACCTCTGGGATATGAACGAGTATTTCCGCGTCATGAATACAACGAACGAAAGCGTGCAGAAAGCATTGGAAATCCTCCGTTCGGGCGAGTATCAGAAGAAGTTGAAATAAACATCGAAAAATAAAACGGATCAACCGTACCCGATCAGACACCTTGGTTGTAGTATAAGTAAAATCATTAAAACAGAAGTATGATACGACAGTTTGGTTTTACTTGGACAGCAATCAGCTGGTTACTGATGGGATACGGTTTATTTTTTGCCCTTTCCCCTTTGCAGGCGCAGACCGCCATCAAGAAATTCTCACTAGAGCTAAAGAACGAAAGCCTGCCCGAAGCACTGAAGCAGCTGGAAAAGGCAGGAGGAAAAAACATCCTCTTCACCTACAACGGAACAGAAAGTTATCGGGTGACCGTCAGCATCCGCGAAAAGACGGAACGCGAAGCCATCGACCTTGTACTGGCCGGCAAACCCTTCCTTTGCATCGAACGGGAGGAGTATTTCGTCGTGCAGCGGAAGAAATCGGACAAAGCCATCGCCATAGCAGGCAAAGTATATGACGAAAAAGGAGCCCCCCTGCCCTTTGTCAACATCCTCGCCCTTGCCGCCGATTCCAGTTTCCTTGCCGGAAGCGTGACCGAAGAAGACGGCTCCTTCCATCTCCCCCCGGTAGCGGGAGAAGACTGTCTGCTGAAAGCGACCTACATAGGATACCGCCCGCAAATCATCCCCTGCCGGCAACAAAACACCATCCGCCTGCAACCCGACACAGAGTTACTGAAAGAAGTAGTCGTCACCGCCTCCCGCCCGCTGATAGAACGGAAAGACGGAACGTTGAAGGCCAATATAGCCGGAACACCCCTTTCACTGATGGGATCGGCCAAAGAAATGATCTCCCACCTCCCTTTTGTCACCGGCTCGGACGGAGAATTTACCGTACTGGGCAGAGGAACTCCTGAAATCTATATCAACGGCCGCAAAGTCAGAGA
Source organism: Bacteroides sp. B1-V-101 (assembly GCF_023656585.1). Taxonomy (NCBI): domain Bacteria; kingdom Pseudomonadati; phylum Bacteroidota; class Bacteroidia; order Bacteroidales; family Bacteroidaceae; genus Bacteroides; species Bacteroides sp. B1-V-101. The sequence goes on from NZ_JAMOKH010000042.1 coordinate 46,960, forward strand.
CAAGACCGAACTGGACCGTCTGCAAGCCAATGAAATACTATCGGCAGAAATCATCACCACACCGGGCGTACAATATGGCTCTTCGGTAGGCGCCGTCATCCGTCTGCGCACCATCCGCAAACGCGGACAGGGAATGAGCGGCAGTTTCTACACCGACTACTCGCAAGGACGCGAACCGATCGGCAACGAAGGCATATCCCTGAACTACCGTACCGGCGGACTGGATATTTTCGTAAAAGGCGACTTTGCGGAAATCAACAATTACAGAACGGGCAGTTCCAGTCAGGACATTTATGCTTCATCCAACTGGAACCAATCGACAGAGGACAAAAGCAAACAAACCTACCGCACCTTCAACGGCGAACTGGGATTCAACTACGAAATAGACGAAGACCAGTCATTCGGCATGCGCTACATGCCCGGCACGAACATAGGCAATGCACATACTACCAATGAAGGGACAACCCTCATCCTACAAGACGGCAAAGAAGTAGACCACCTGCACGCTCTCCGCCAAACAGATGCCCACACCGGCTGGTGGCAGGCAGCCAACGGATACTACAACGGCACTTTCGGCAAATGGAACATCGACTTCAACGCCGACTACCTGTACGGCCGGGACCGCATCCGTCAATATGCCGAAAACAACGGAACCGAAGACGCCACTTCGAGCAACCGCGTACGCAACCACCTCTATGCCGCCAAACTCCTGCTCACCGCCCCACTCTGGAAAGGCAAACTCAGTTTCGGCACAGAAGAGACATTCACCAACCGCCATGACGTATTTCTCCAAAGCGGCTTCTCCGCTGATGCCGACGACCGCATCAAACAAACGATGCTCTCCGGCTTCTTCGACTACAGCCTGTCGCTGGGAAAATTCAACATTCTGGCCGGACTCCGCTATGAATACCAGCAAACAGACTACTATGAGAAAGGAATCCACCAGGACGGACAAAGCCCCATCTACCGCGACTGGATACCGGTAATCAGTATCAGATACACCTCCGGCAACTGGTTCTTCGCCCTTTCTCACCGGACGCTGAAATACAGTCCCAGCTATGACATGCTCACCAGCGCCATCACCTATCAGAACAAATACTCCTACCAGAGCGGGGAACCGTTTCTCGTTCCTCAGATACGCCGTTCAACCGCTTTCGATGTCGGATGGAAATGGATCAACTTCAGCCTCAACTACGACCATTGCTGGAATATGTACACCAACTATACCCGACCGTATGACGACGTCAACCATCCCGGCGTACTGCTGTTCGGTATGGCAAGCATTCCGCATACCAACATATACGGAGCCAACATCACCCTCTCACCGAAAATCGGCATCTGGCAGCCTCAGTTCACCACCAGTGTCAACTGGTATGACTCGCACGCTGCCTGCATAGGCATCACCCAAAGCTGGAATGAACCGCGATTCCATTTCAGTTTAGACAACAGTTTGAGTTTCCCCAAAGGTTGGTTCTTCAACATCAAAGGAATACTGTCGCCCGGCGCCAAACAAAGTTACGCCATCTGGAAAACCGAAGGAAGAGTAGATGCCCAACTGACCAAATCGTTCCTGAAAGACCAGGCGCTGAAAGTATCGGTAACCGCGAAAGACCTCTTTCACACCGCCCACAGATACTTCACCATCTATGGAGACCGGACTTTCAGTTCCAACCGTGATTACTTAGACCAGCAGCGTTTCGGCATCCGGCTGAGCTATCAGTTCAACGCCACGAAGAGCAAATATAAAGGAACCGGAGCCGGAGCAAGCGAAAAGTCACGTTTGTAATTCCCGGTTTCACAAAGATGACCAACAAGTCGGTTCCATCACAAGAGAGGCTGACTAAAAAGTCAATAGTATTCCCAATCTCCTCCTTCGGGAAGGAGGAGTACCCGTAGGGGGAGGTGGTAGGTGAATACATTAAAGTTACTACCGACTTTTTAGTCGAACTCGGGGAAAAGTACTATTTTTGCAGCTTCAGAATCCAGATAAAGAATGTTCCTGTTCCATAAAAACCAGACAAAACGAGAGGCCTTCGGGCAAATGTTTACGGAAATGTACCCGCGAATGGTCCGTTATGCCTCACAACTGATGGGCGACGGAGAGGAAGCACGGGACATCGTAAGCGAAGTGATGGAGCAGGCTTGGAAACACTTCGAACAATTGGACGAGGCCGACCGCGGAGGCTGGATTTATACAGCAGTCCGCAACGCCTGCCTCAACCGGATGAAGCATCTGCAAGTGGAACGGGACAATGCGAAAGCACTCTACGAAGCAACGCTGGCCGATGTAAAAAGCAACTATCGGGAACACGAAGCACTGTTGCAGAAAGCGGAAACGATAGCCCGAAGCCTGCCGGAACCGACTTGCACCATCCTGCGGCTATGCTATTACGAACATCTCACCTATCGGGAAGTCGCCCAACAACTCGGCATAAGTCCCGACACAGTAAAAAAACATATATCCAAAGCATTGCGTACACTACGCGAAGCCATGAAAGAATAAAGAAGGAGGACACGCTATGGAAGAAAAAGAAAAACGTACCAGCAAAGAAGAAGATTCCGGTTACGGACTGACAGCAGACAGCGACAGTTGCGAACTGGCAACAGACGACCGTACCCCATTCTCCGAAAACGCAGAAACACGCCGTCTGCAAAATGCCTTTGGCGAAGCGTTGGGTGATCTGCCTCTGCCGGACGAAGTCCGGGAAGAATGGACCACATTCCTGCAACGGCAGGCACAGCAGAAGCGCAAACTTTATCTCCGCATCTGTTTATCCGGTGGTGTGGCAGCAGCCATTGCCCTGTTATTGTTACTTTGGTCCCCTTGGCACATCACAGACAAGGACGGCATCCTGCAGAACATCGAAATCTTCACCGCCCTCCATGCACCGGAACAAATTACCACTATCGAAGAGAACGGCAGAATCATCGTATCTACCCCACCCGCCACGACCACCCGCCTCACATTGGAGGACGGAAGCCACGTCCTTTTAAGTGCAAACAGCCGTCTGGAATACCCCAAAGAGTTTTCCTCTCAGGGAAACCGCACCGTAAACCTCACCGGAGAAGCACGCTTCGAAGTGACCAAAGACGCCCACCGCCCCTTCATCGTCTCCGCCGATAAAATGCAGACACAAGTGCTGGGCACCGTATTCGACGTAAATGCCTATCCCGGCAATGCCCCCGCCGTCACCCTGTATCAAGGACGAGTAAAGGTCGGCAAAGCAGCCTCTCCCCTTGAGAAAGAAATAGTACCCGGACAATGTGCCACATTGACCACAAGCGGCGACATCCGTCTGGCGAAAGCCACACGGACAGAAAAAGAAGGATGGACCAAAGACGAGTTTTATTATGACAACACCGAAATGATAACCGTACTGCAAAATATAGGGACCTGGTATAATATCAGTGTCATCTGCCATTCTGCAGACCTTTTACACAAACGAGTCCATTTCCGCTTCAGCCGGAATGTTCCGATAAAGACTTTACTGAATGTACTGAATGATTTAGGCATTGCACACTTCCAGTATAAGGATAAGCAGATAGTAGTAGAATAAACACAATCACCTCCTGACGAAAAAACAAACTTTCATCTGTCATCTTTCACCATTGGTCGCCAAACTCCTTATTCATCGGGGCTTCCGATGATGAAAGATGATATTTCAATCTATCACCCGATCTTTCATCTTTCACCTCAAGAATCTTTCACTTCAAGCACCTTTTATCTTCGGGCAAATCCCGTCTATTCTTGTTTCCCGTTTACTTTCGATAGCATGCGCAGTATGGCACCATAAAAGAAAGAAATCCCTCTTCTCCGGATTTCGTTCTTCCTGCTCAATCCGTTCTTCTTTTCCCATGTACAAAAGCCCTTCATCAACTTCGAACGTATTTCTTCTGTCTCGCATAGCTCACACCTATTCTGCACATAGGTACGTGTCAATACCAAACGAATGATTTCCCGATTCGGACAGAAGCATTCATCTTTAGCCAAAGCAGCCAGCACCACATCCAGCAGGCAAAGGGTACATCGTAACTCTGTTTCCGATAATTGGTCGATACTTTCAATCTGTCCAAAGCTGGGCCAGTTGTCTTTCATAAAGGCAAGTTTATTGGTGGAGCTTTGTAAATCAAGCTTCATCAGGCAGGGACGGGGACAAGTAGAATCATTCATCACTACTATTTTTTATTTGTTTGTGTATTCGCATACCTTCATGAAGAAGGCGCGGAAACTATTACTATATTACCCCATGAGAGGCTCTGGTAAGCCCGCGTCTGAATAATAAGCAATAGCTCCACGCCCATTAGAAGTATATAACAAATTTATATACGAAATGAACGTGGAGACTGACCGCCTATTATCTGCAGACGCAAAATTTACCAGATTTCTCAAAGCAGATAATAAAAACGTTATCTCCAAATCAATAAAACATATCTTTGTTCAGAAGATACGCCACAAATATAGGCATATTTTCCTAATAAGAATACCATTAAGGAAGTAAAATGAGTAAATAGAAGGGAGATGAACAAAACCATCTACAGCCAACAGACTATGTTCCTTCATCGCACGAGATACAAGAATGATTTCCCCTTCTTATTGCCTCTGCACAAAGAACAAGCTGCACGAATACCCAAAAGAAGCAGGAATACTTTGTTTATCTCCCTATTATAGTTTATCTTTGCTACTGATATAGCTAGTTGTTCACGACCGTGAACAGCTCTTACCACGGCCGTGATCAACGCTCTTCACGGACGTGAGCAACGCTTACCACGGCCGTGAACAACTAATGATGCAAGCACCTTCATCCAACAATGTGTACTTCCCTAATAATGGTTGACTTGTTTATCTCTAATAGCTGCTATGTGTTGACTAGAAATATTACTAACCCTGGCAGCTGTTTACTTTATTATTTATTATTCCTGCCTCCGGTTTACTT
>NZ_JAMOKH010000043.1:0-50658 GCF_023656585.1 Bacteroides sp. B1-V-101
GGTGGTTATAGCACGAGGGTTCCACCTCTTCCCATTCCGAACAGAGAAGTTAAGCCTCGTCACGCCGATGGTACTGCGTAACAGTGGGAGAGTAGGTAGCCGCCATTTTTAGAGAAGCCCTTCCGGTAGAAATACCAGAAGGGCTTTATTGTTTTTTGTCCTTCTGAAATTTGTGACATCATTTTTAACAGCAATAATCCTCATAATACCTATTAAAAAAGTGAATATTTACTGGTAATTTGTATGTTATGAGGATATTTATTTGTATCTTTGTCGCCCGAATTGTAATCTAACGATTTAAAAAAGAGAGAAGCTTTGGGAAAGTTTGATAAATACAAAATTGATTTGAAAGGCATGCAAACAGACTCTGCTAAGTATGAGTTTGTTTTGGATAACCTTTACTTCGCCCACATTGATGGTCCTGAAGTTCAGAAAGGAAAAGTAAATGTTACTTTGACTGTGAAAAGAACCTCTCGTGCTTTCGAACTGAGCTTTCAGACAGACGGTATAGTATGGGTACCATGCGACCGTTGCCTGGACGAAATGGAGCTACAGATCACTTCGTCTGACAAACTGATGGTGAAGTTTGGACATGAATATGCAGAGGAAGGCGACAACCTGATTGTGATCCCTGAAGAAGAGGGAGAAATCAACGTTGCATGGTTCATGTATGAATTCGTTGCACTCTCTATCCCAATGAAGCATGTGCATGCTCCGGGTAAGTGCAACAAAGCTGTTACTAGCAAGTTGAGCAAGCATCTCAAAACAGATGCCAATGAAGATAGCGATGAAGTCTTCGAAACAGGTGGAGATGATATCGTAGTTGAGGAGGAAATGGAGGAACAAATTGATCCCCGTTGGAATGAATTAAAAAAAATATTAGATAATAATTAAAGTTTTAAGAAAATGGCACATCCTAAGAGAAGACAATCAAAAACAAGAACAGCAAAGAGAAGAACTCATGATAAGGCAGTAGCTCCTACATTGGCTATTTGTCCGAATTGCGGAGAATGGCATGTTTATCACACTGTATGTGGCGCATGTGGTTACTACAGAGGTAAGCTCGCTATCGAAAAAGAAGCAGCTGTATAATTAGTACAGTATACTCAAGACAGCCGAGGGGGAAAACTCTCCGGCTGCTTTAAGTATTATAGTATCGCTAATTTAAAATAGGTTTGATGGAAAAAATAAATGCAGTAATCACAGGAGTTGGAGGATATGTACCCGATTATATCTTGACTAATGAAGAGATATCAAAAATGGTAGATACCAACGATGAATGGATTATGACTCGTATTGGAGTAAAGGAAAGACATATTCTGAATGAGGAAGGATTAGGTAGCTCATACATGGCACGCAAAGCTGCCAAGCAGTTGATGAAGAAGACCGGAGCCAATCCTGACGATATTGATTTGGTTATTGTTGCTACTACTACTCCTGACTATCACTTCCCTTCTACAGCTTCTATTCTTTGCGATAAACTCGGACTGAAAAACGCATTTGCTTTCGATTTGCAGGCCGCTTGTTGCGGTTTCCTGTATTTGATGGAAACAGCTGCTAACTTCATTCGTTCGGGAAGATATAAGAAAATTATCATTGTCGGTGCCGATAAGATGTCGTCAATGGTTAACTATACAGATCGTGCTACATGCCCTATCTTTGGTGACGGTGCCGCTGCTTTTATGATGGAGCCCACTACGGAAGATTTAGGTGTTATGGATTCGATATTGAGAACTGATGGTAAAGGCCTGCCTTTCCTCCACATGAAAGCTGGTGGTTCGGTTTGTCCTCCGTCTTATTTCACTGTAGACAATAAAATGCACTATCTGCACCAGGAAGGAAGAACAGTGTTCAAATATGCGGTTTCAAGTATGTCGGATGTATCGGCTGCAATTGCAGAAAAGAATGGTCTGACTAAAGATACTATTAACTGGGTGGTTCCCCACCAGGCGAATGTACGTATCATTGAAGCTGTGGCTCATCGCATGGAACTCCCGATGGATAAAGTGTTGGTGAACATTGAGCATTATGGTAACACAAGTGCCGCTACGCTTCCTCTGTGTATCTGGGATTTTGAGGATAAACTAAAGAAAGGTGATAACATTATATTTACAGCATTCGGCGCCGGATTTACATGGGGTGCGGTTTATGTAAAATGGGGTTATGACGGAAAAAAGGAATCGTAACGTAAGTTACTGAATTATAACACAAAAAACGCATCCTATTTCGATTCGATGCGTTTTTTTGTCTCAACCAATAAAATAAAGAGAAATGCATAAAGCAGGTTTTGTAAACATCGTAGGGAATCCGAATGTCGGAAAGTCGACATTGATGAATGCTTTGGTGGGAGAACGTATATCAATTGCTACCTTCAAAGCGCAGACTACCCGTCACCGAATTATGGGAATTTATAATACGGATGATATGCAGATTGTTTTTTCTGATACTCCGGGAGTATTGAAACCTAACTATAAGTTGCAGGAGTCGATGCTGAACTTCTCAACCTCTGCATTGACAGATGCGGATGTACTGCTTTATGTGACTGACGTGGTGGAGACGCCCGATAAGAATAATGAGTTTATGGGAAAGGTGCGTCAGATGACGGTTCCTGTCCTGTTGCTTATCAACAAAATAGACCTTACGGATCAGGAGAAGCTGATCAAACTGGTCGAAGAGTGGAAGGAGTTGCTTCCGCAGGCTGAGATTATCCCTATTTCCGCCGCATCCAAGTTTAATGTAGACTATGTGATGAAGCGTATTCAGGAACTGTTGCCTGATTCTCCTCCTTATTTCGGCAAAGATCAGTGGACGGATAAGCCTGCCCGTTTCTTTGTGAATGAGATTATCCGTGAAAAGATTCTGCTATATTATGATAAGGAAATCCCTTATTCGGTGGAAGTAGTAGTGGAAGAATTTAAAGAGGAAGCGAAAAAAATACATATCCGGGCAGTGATTTATGTGGAACGTGATTCACAAAAAGGAATCATTATCGGCAAGCAGGGAAAAGCATTGAAAAAAGTAGCTACCGAAGCACGCCGGGAATTGGAACGTTTCTTTGGAAAGACGATTTTCCTGGAAACTTATGTGAAGGTTGATAAAGATTGGCGTAGTTCGGATAAGGAACTGCGGAACTTTGGTTATCAGTTAGATTAAGAGTATTCATGCGACTGGGATAGTCGTGAAAAACAAGGTATTGAGCTATGAATAATTTAGTTGCAATTGTAGGACGTCCTAATGTGGGCAAGTCTACCTTATTTAACCGTCTGACGAAAACTCGTCAGGCAATTGTGAATGAAGAAGCGGGTACAACCCGTGACAGACAGTATGGCAAGTCCGAATGGCTGGGCCGTGAGTTCTCCGTGGTAGATACCGGCGGATGGGTAGTGAACTCTGACGATATCTTTGAAGAGGAAATCCGGAAGCAAGTATTGCTGGCTGTGGAGGAAGCAGACGTTATTCTGTTTGTAGTGGATGTGATGAACGGAGTGACTGACCTGGATATGCAGGTTGCGACTATCTTGCGACGTGCTAACAGCCCGGTGATTATGGTTGCCAACAAGACGGATAATAATGAATTACAATATAACGCTCCTGAGTTTTATAAATTAGGATTGGGCGATCCGTATTGTATCTCTGCTATCACCGGAAGTGGTACAGGTGATTTGATGGACTTGATCGTCAGCAAATTCAATAAAGAGACTTCGGAAATTCTGGATGATGATATTCCCCGCTTTGCTGTAGTAGGACGCCCGAATGCAGGAAAATCCTCTATTGTAAACGCGTTTATCGGAGAAGACCGTAACATTGTAACGGAGATCGCCGGAACAACCCGTGACTCTATTTATACTCGTTACAATAAATTCGGATTTGATTTTTATCTGGTAGATACAGCCGGTATCCGTAAAAAGAATAAGGTGAACGAGGATTTGGAATACTATTCGGTAGTCCGTTCGATTCGTTCGATTGAAAACGCGGATGTCTGTATTTTGATGCTTGATGCTACAAGAGGTGTTGAAAGCCAGGATTTGAATATTCTTTCTTTGATTCAGAAAAATCAGAAGGGGCTGGTAGTCGTGATTAATAAGTGGGACCTGATAGAGGATAAAACGGCGAAAATGATGAAGGAGTTTGAAGCGACTATCCGTTCACGTTTTGCTCCCTTTGTGGATTTCCCGATTATATTTGCTTCTGCATTGACCAAACAGCGTATCCTGAAAGTGCTTGAAGAAGCTCGTAACGTGTATGAAAACCGTACGACGAAGATACCGACTGCCCGTCTGAACGAAGAGATGCTTCCGTTGATTGAGGCATATCCACCCCCCTCCAATAAAGGTAAATATATCAAGATCAAATATATCACGCAGTTGCCGAATACACAAGTGCCTTCATTTGTATATTTCGCCAATTTGCCGCAGTATGTGAAGGAACCGTACAAACGTTTCCTGGAAAATAAAATGCGTGAGAAGTGGAATCTGACCGGTACACCGATCAATATTTATATCCGACAGAAGTAAAAGGTATATTCGTATGAATAAAAAGAAATTGCCCGGCAATATTTCATTGCCGGGCAATTTCTTTTTATTTATGAGGATTATTCGTCTTTATTTAACTGGAAGTCCTTACGGCGCAAAACGAAACTGTTACTCAAGTATTTTTCACGTACGATCTTGTTTTCTGCCAATTCTTCCGGTGTTCCCTGAAACAGGATCTTGCCTTCGAACAGCAGATAAGCGCGGTCAGTGATACTTAATGTTTCCTGCACATTGTGGTCGGTAATCAGGATACCGATGTTTTTATCCTTCAGCTTCCACACAATCTGCTGAATATCTTCTACTGCGATAGGGTCTACTCCGGCAAACGGTTCATCGAGCATAATGAACTTCGGGTCGATGGCAAGACAACGGGCGATTTCCGTACGACGGCGTTCACCTCCGGACAACTGGTTACCCTTGTTCTTGCGTACCTTCTGAAGGCGGAACTCAGCGATCAGACTTTCGAGCTTGTCTTTTTGATAATCTTTGGGCTTATTGGTCATTTCGAGTACAGAAGCGATATTGTCTTCTACACTCATCTGACGGAATACGGAGGCTTCCTGTGCAAGGTATCCGATACCTGTCTGCGCCCGTTTGTATACTGGAAACTTGGTTATCTCAAGGTCGTCGAGGAAGATTCGTCCTTCATTAGGAGTGATCAGTCCTACGGTCATATAGAATGAAGTCGTCTTACCGGCACCGTTCGGTCCCAGCAAACCCACAATTTCACCTTGCTTCACGTCGATGGATACATGGCTTACAACGGTTCGTTTACCGTACTTCTTAACCAGGTCTTCCGTGCGAAGCACCATCTTGCTTTCTTCCATATTCTAGTTATTTTGCGGCAAATGTAGTAAAAATAAGCTGAAATAATGTACATTTGCAGACAAATAGTGTGAGTTATGATAAAAGCATTGAGAACTGTCGGACGATATATCATGCTGATGGGACGTACTTTTTCCCGTCCCGAGCGTATGCGTATGTTTTTCCGGCAATACCTTAACGAGATGGAGCAACTGGGTGTGAACTCCATCGGCATCGTGTTGTTGATTTCGTTTTTCATCGGCGCGGTGATTACTATTCAGATAAAATTGAATATTGAAAGTCCATGGATGCCTCGCTGGACAGTGGGATATGTGACTCGTGAAATTATGTTGCTGGAGTTCTCCTCTTCTATTATGTGTTTGATTCTGGCGGGAAAGGTAGGCTCGAACATTGCTTCAGAACTGGGAACGATGCGGGTGACGCAGCAGATTGACGCACTTGAAATAATGGGTATAAATTCCGCCAATTATCTGATACTACCCAAAATAACGGCCATGGTAACTGTGATTCCTGTATTGGTGACGTTTAGTATTTTTGCCGGTATCATCGGTGCTTTTTGTACCTGTTGGTTTGCCGGTGTGATGAATGCGGTCGATCTGGAATATGGATTGCAGTATATGTTTGTCGAATGGTTTATCTGGGCGGGTATCATAAAATCCCTTTTCTTTGCCTTTATTATTGCAAGTGTTTCTGCCTTTTTCGGTTATACGGTAGATGGTGGTTCCATTGCTGTAGGAAAGGCTTCTACGGATGCTGTGGTAAGCAGTAGTGTGTTGATTCTGTTTGCAGATTTGGTATTAACTAAACTTTTGATGGGATGATTGATATTAGAGGACTTTATAAATCATTTGAGGATAAAACGGTATTGAGTGATATCAATGCGTCTTTTGAGAATGGAAAGACAAACCTGATTATCGGTCAGAGCGGCTCCGGTAAAACGGTCTTAATGAAATGTATCGTAGGCTTGCTTACTCCTGAAAAAGGAGAAGTGCTGTATGACGGACGTAACCTTGTCCTGATGGGGAAGAAGGAGAAAAAGATGCTTCGTAAGGAGATGGGGATGATTTTCCAGAGTGCGGCGCTTTTTGACTCCATGTCGGTGCTGGATAATGTAATGTTCCCGCTGAATATGTTTAGCAACGATACACTGCGTGACCGTACCAAGCGTGCCATGTTTTGTCTGGAACGTGTGAATCTGACCGAGGCGAAAGATAAATTTCCGGGTGAAATCAGTGGTGGGATGCAGAAGCGTGTGGCCATTGCCCGTGCTATCGCATTGAATCCGCAGTACCTGTTCTGTGACGAACCGAACTCCGGGCTGGACCCCAAAACGTCATTAGTTATTGACGACTTGATTCATGACATCACTCAGGAGTATAACATGACGACTATCATCAATACCCATGACATGAATTCTGTGCTGGGAATCGGTGAGAAAGTGATTTATATTTATGAAGGACATAAAGAATGGGAAGGGACGAAAGATGATATCTTCACTTCTACCAATGAACGGCTGAATAACTTTATCTTTGCTTCGGACCTGCTTCGTAAAGTGAAGGATATGGAAGTGCAGAATATGGAAGGCTGACGGAAAAGTAAATAGAAGGACATAAAAAAACTTCTGTCATCATGTGGCAGAAGTTTCTTTTTTTTCTTAGCTATATTAGCGTCGGCAATTAAGCTCTGGGTCTAGCTTCTTTAACTACCATTGTACGGCCCATGTACTCTGCACCGTTCAATTCTGCGATTGCTTTAGCAGCTGCTGCATCGTCTTCCATTTCGATGAAAGCAAATCCTTTGGATTTACCGGTTTCACGATCCATAACTACTTTAACTGATGATACTGCTCCGTAATCTTCCATCACTTGTTGCAGATCTCCTTCCTTAACACGGTAGTTAAGGTTTCCAACATAAATGTTCATAATGAAAATGATAAAAAAATAAATAAATGAATAAAACTCTCTGGATAGATGGTTACTAATAAAAAGATTAAAACGACAGAGAGTTTACAAATGCGTTTTCGAAACAGAAGTAAAAACCTTGTAATCAAATCGAGAAACTAATGGTCCATCAATCCGCAGCAAAGAAAAGAATAATTTTTGGATTGACCATCTTTTTCTTACTTTAATTTGCAGGTAACGAGAAAAAAAGAAGGATGCGTGGCTAGTGAACCGCTGCCTGTCATGCAATTGTCACTTGGATATTCCAAAATAGATGCGAAATAAATCTGCAATGTCTTTTGAAAATTGAAAGATTAGCACTAATTTTGCACCCTCGTTTGAGTTAGAACAAAGTATAAATCAAATAAATAATTGTCAGAATGAACGTTTCATTACAAAACATTGACAAAGTAAGCGCACAGCTTACTGTGAAGCTTGAGAAAGCCGACTATCAGGAAAAAGTAGACAAATCGTTGAAATCATTCCGTCAGAAGGCACAAATGCCGGGATTCCGTAAAGGAATGGTTCCGATGAGCCTGGTTAAGAAGATGTATGGTAAATCAGTGATTGCAGAAGAAGTGAATAAGGTACTGCAAGAAGCTGTTTACAACTATATTAAAGAAAATAAGGTGAACATGCTGGGCGAACCGTTGCCTAACGAAGAAAAACAGCAGGTTATCGACTTCGATACAATGGAAGAATTCGAGTTTGTGTTCGATATCGCTCTGGCACCTGAATTCAAAGCTGAAGTAAGCGCTAAAGATAAAGTGGATTACTATACGATCGAAGTATCGGATGAAATGATCGAAAACCAGGTGAAGATGTATACTCAGCGCACTGGTAAATACGACAAAGTGGACGTTTACGAAGATAACGACATGCTGAAAGGTCTGTTGGCTCAGCTGGACGAAGAAGGTAATACGAAAGAAGGCGGTATTCAGGTAGAAGGTGCAGTATTAATGCCTTCTTATATGAAGAACGACGATCAGAAAGCTATCTTTGCTAATGCAAAAGTAAATGATGTACTGGTATTCAACCCGAATGTTGCTTACGACGGACACGCTGCTGAACTTGGTTCTCTGTTGAAGATCGACAAGGAAATCGCTAAGGATGTGAAGTCTGACTTCAGCTTCCAGGTAGAAGAAATCACTCGTTTCGTACCGGGTGAACTGACTCAGGAAGTATTTGACCAAGCATTTGGTGAAGGTGTAGTGAAGACTGAAGAAGAATTCCGCGCTAAGATCAAAGAAGAAATCGCAGCAAGATTTGTTGCTGACAGCGATTATAAATTCCTGATCGACATTCGTAAAGTGATGATGGACAAAGTAGGTAAGCTGGAATTCTCTGATGCATTGCTGAAACGTATCATGTTGCTGAACAACGAAGAAAAAGGCGAAGAATATGTAGCTGAAAACTACGATAAGAGTATCGAAGAACTGACTTGGCACCTGATCAAGGAACAGCTGGTAGAGGCAAACGATATCAAAGTAGAGCAGGAAGATGTGCTGAAGATGGCGAAAGAAACTACCAAAGCACAGTTCGCTCAATACGGAATGTTGTCTGTCCCCGAAGATGTACTTGATAACTATGCACAGGAAATGTTGAAGAAGAAAGATACTATTAACAACCTGGTAAGCCGCGTAGTGGAAGTGAAGCTGGCTGCAGCTTTGAAAGCTCAGGTCACTTTGGAGAACAAGAACGTTTCTATGGAAGAATTCAATAAAATGTTTGAATAATCGTTCGGTTGAATAGAATATAAAGTCACAGAAACACAGAGTTTTTATAAAATTATAACTCTGTGTTTTTTTGTGTCTATGTGTTCTTTTTCGTTTCTTTGCACTTACGTTTATAATAAATTTAATTAGAAAGGAACAATAACATGGATGATTTTAGAAAATACGCAACCAAGCATTTAGGAATGAATGGCATGGTGCTGGACGATGTGATTAAATCGCAAGCCGGGTATTTGAATCCCTATATTCTCGAAGAGAGACAGCTGAATGTAACTCAGCTCGATGTATTCTCCCGACTGATGATGGATCGCATTATTTTTCTGGGTACACAAGTAGATGACTATACGGCAAACACGCTTCAGGCGCAATTGCTCTATTTGGACTCTGTAGACCCGGGTAAGGATATCTCTATCTATATCAATTCTCCGGGTGGTAGTGTATATGCCGGATTGGGTATTTACGATACCATGCAGTTTATTTCAAGTGATGTTGCTACTATCTGTACAGGTATGGCTGCTTCGATGGCTGCTGTATTACTGGTAGCCGGTGCCGAAGGCAAACGTTCTGCATTGCCGCATTCACGTGTGATGATTCACCAGCCGATGGGCGGTGCGCAGGGACAGGCTTCAGATATTGAAATCACAGCCCGTGAAATTCAGAAATTGAAGAAAGAACTTTATACGATCATCGCCGATCATTCGCACACTGACTTTGATAAGGTATGGGCTGATTCGGACCGTGATTACTGGATGACAGCTCAGGAAGCGAAAGAATACGGAATGATTGATGAAGTATTGATTAAAAAATAAAAATGGCTGATTCAAAGACAAAGAAAAAGTGTAGCTTCTGTGGTCGGTCGGAGAATGAAGTCGGATTCCTGATCACAGGAATGAACGGCTATATCTGCGACAGCTGCGCTACCCAGGCTTATGAGATTACTCAGGAAGCACTGGGCGAAGGCAGAAAAAGGGCCGGAGCTACCAAACTCAACTTAAAAGAACTGCCCAAACCGGTAGAAATAAAGAAATTCCTCGATCAGTACGTAATCGGACAGGATGATGCGAAGCGCTTTCTTTCCGTATCGGTTTACAACCATTATAAGCGTCTTTTGCAGAAAGACAGCGGTGATGATGTAGAGATTGAAAAATCAAACATTATCATGGTGGGTAGTACCGGAACCGGGAAAACATTGCTGGCACGTACTATTGCCAAGTTGCTTCATGTTCCGTTTACGATTGTAGACGCTACGGTATTGACGGAAGCCGGTTATGTCGGTGAAGATATTGAAAGCATTCTGACCCGTTTGCTTCAGGTGGCAGACTATAATGTGCCGGAGGCTGAGCAAGGAATTGTGTTTATCGATGAGATAGACAAGATTGCCCGCAAAGGAGACAATCCTTCTATCACTCGCGACGTAAGTGGAGAAGGGGTGCAGCAAGGTTTGCTGAAATTGCTTGAGGGATCGGTGGTGAACGTTCCTCCCCAGGGAGGCCGTAAGCATCCCGACCAGAAAATGATTCCGGTGAATACCAAGAACATTCTCTTTATCTGTGGTGGTGCTTTCGATGGTATTGAAAAGAAAATCGCCCAACGGCTGAATACGCATGTGGTAGGATATACCGCATCGCAAAAAACGGCAGTGATCGATAAGAATAATATGATGCAGTACATTGCTCCTCAGGATTTGAAGTCATTCGGACTGATTCCCGAAATTATCGGTCGTCTTCCGGTGCTGACTTATCTGAACCCGCTGGACCGCAATGCACTCCGTGCTATTCTTACCGAACCGAAAAACTCTATCATCAAGCAATATATCAAGTTGTTTGAAATGGATGGTATCAAGCTGACATTTGAAGATTCTGTTTTCGAATATATCGTTGACAAGGCTGTAGAATATAAGTTAGGTGCCCGCGGGTTGCGTTCTATTGTGGAAACAATCATGATGGATGTCATGTTTGAAATCCCTTCAGAGAGCAAAAAAGAGTATAAGGTAACGCTGGATTATGCAAAACAACAGCTGGAAAAAGCGAATATGGCAAGGCTGCAAACTGCTTAATATCAAATAGTAAGGCTATTAAAAATGATTGTTTCTGTTTTTTCTTGAAAATATTAGTCGTATTTTGCTTGGTAATTACGAAGTTGTTTATAACTTTGTTTGGCTCTCTTGCAATGGAGGGCTTTACTTAAAGTTAAACCATGAACTGAATAAAACAACCTAAGTTAAGATGGCAGGGAAGATTAATTTAACAGATGAACTGAAAAAGTATTTCGGATTTAATAAGTTCAAGGGAAACCAGGAAGCAATCATTCAGAACTTGCTTGATGGTAAAGATACCTTTGTGCTAATGCCTACCGGTGGCGGAAAATCTTTATGCTATCAGTTACCTTCGCTCTTGATGGAAGGTACGGCAATTGTTATTTCTCCGCTCATTGCGTTGATGAAGAATCAGGTGGATGCAATGCGCAATTTCAGTGAAGAGGATGGCATCGCCCATTTTATAAATTCTTCATTAAATAAAGGCGCAATAGACCAAGTAAGGTCTGACATCCTTGCCGGAAAAACAAAATTGCTATATGTGGCTCCTGAGTCATTGACAAAGGAAGAAAACGTAGATTTTTTGCGTTCGGTGAAAATATCGTTCTATGCGGTAGACGAAGCTCATTGTATTTCCGAATGGGGGCATGACTTCCGTCCGGAGTATCGGCGAATTCGTCCGATCATTAACGAAATAGGGAAAGCTCCCTTGATTGCGCTTACTGCAACAGCAACACCGAAGGTACAGCACGATATCCAGAAAAATCTGGGGATGGTGGATGCACAGGTTTTCAAATCTTCGTTCAACCGTCCGAACCTTTATTATGAGGTACGCGCAAAGACTAACAATATTGATAAAGATATCATCAAGTTCATCAAGAACAACTCGGAAAAGTCGGGCATTATCTATTGCCTGAGTCGGAAGAAAGTAGAGGAACTTGCTGAAATTCTTCAGGCAAACGGAATAAACGCGCGTCCTTATCATGCAGGTATGGACTCAATGACGAGAACGAAAAACCAGGATGATTTCCTGATGGAAAAGGTGGAAGTGATTGTGGCTACCATCGCTTTTGGTATGGGAATCGACAAGCCGGATGTACGGTTTGTGATCCATTATGATATCCCGAAGAGTCTGGAAGGGTATTATCAGGAGACTGGACGTGCCGGTAGAGACGGTGGCGAAGGCCAGTGCCTGACCTTTTATACAAACAAAGACTTGCAGAAACTGGAAAAGTTCATGCAAGGAAAACCTGTGGCAGAACAGGAAATTGGCAAGCAGCTTCTGTTGGAAACCGCTGCTTATGCCGAATCTTCCGTGTGCCGGCGCAAGACATTGCTGCATTATTTCGGTGAAGAATATACGGAAGAAAATTGTGGAAATTGTGACAACTGTTTAAACCCTAAAAAACAAGTGGAGGCTCAAGAGTTATTATGTGCCGTGATTGAAGCGATTATCGCGGTGAAAGAAAATTTTAAGGCAGATTATATCATAGACATACTACAAGGTAGAGAAACGTCGGAAGTACAGGCTCACCTACACGAAGACCTCGAAGTGTTCGGTTCGGGTATGGGCGAAGAAGACAAAACATGGAATGCAGTGATCCGGCAAGCTTTGATTGGCGGTTACTTGAGCAAAGATGTGGAGAATTATGGTCTCTTGAAAGTGACGGAAGAGGGGCATAAGTTCCTGAAGAAGCCAAAATCATTCAAGATTACTGAAGATAATGATTTTGAAGAAACGGAAGAAGAAGTACCTGCACGTGGCGGTGGCTCTTGTGCGGTAGACCCGGCTCTTTATTCAATGCTGAAGGACCTACGGAAGAAGCTGTCCAAGAAACTGGAAGTTCCTCCTTATGTCATTTTCCAGGATCCGTCTTTGGAAGCAATGGCTACCATCTACCCGGTGACATTGGATGAACTGCAGAATATTCCGGGCGTAGGTGCCGGAAAGGCGAAACGCTATGGTGAAGAGTTTTGTAAACTGATCAAACGTCATTGCGAAGAGAATGAAATCGAACGTCCGGAAGATTTACGTGTACGTACAGTTGCCAATAAGTCAAAGATGAAGGTGGCTATCATTCAGGCTATCGACCGTAAAGTGGCGCTGGACGATATCGCTCTTTCCAAAGGAATCGAGTTTGGTGAACTGCTGGATGAAGTGGAAGCAATCGTTTACTCCGGAACTAAACTGAATATTGACTACTTCCTGGAAGAAATTATGGATGAAGATCATATGCTCGATATCTATGATTACTTCAAGGAATCTACGACAGACAAGATTGATGATGCTCTTGACGAACTGGGCGATGAATTTACCGAAGAGGAAGTCCGACTGGTGAGAATCAAGTTCATCTCTGAAATGGCTAATTAAAAAAGCGAAAAAAATAGGCGTGCAGGTATGCTGTTTTGAATAAAAACCGTATATTTGCACGCAATAAATTTTTAAACGCACAGCCCTATGTCATTTATTGCTGATAAGATTGTAATGGATGGGTTAACTTACGATGACGTATTGTTGATCCCCGCTTATTCTGAAGTTTTACCGCGCACTGTCGATCTCTCGACAAAGTTTTCAAGAAACATTGAGTTAAAAATACCTTTTGTGACGGCTGCCATGGATACGGTTACCGAAGCGAAAATGGCTATTGCCATTGCCCGTGAAGGTGGTATCGGTGTGATTCACAAAAATATGTCTATTGAGGAGCAGGCAAGACAAGTTGCCATTGTAAAGCGTGCTGAAAATGGTATGATTTACGATCCTGTTACTATCAAGAGAGGTTCTACTGTCAGTGACGCTTTGGGAATTATGGCTGAATATAAAATCGGTGGTATTCCTGTAGTGGATGATGAAGGTTATCTGGTAGGTATCGTTACTAACAGAGATTTGCGTTTCGAAAGAGACATGACAAAGCATATTGATCTTGTTATGACTCCTAAAGAAAGATTGGTTACTACCAATCAGTCTACCGATCTGGAATCTGCTGCACAGATTCTTCAAAAACATAAGATTGAAAAGTTGCCGATTGTAGGAATGGATGGCAAACTGATCGGTCTTGTTACATATAAAGATATTACAAAGGCAAAAGATAAACCGATGGCTTGTAAAGATGCCAAAGGTCGTCTGCGGGTAGCTGCAGGTGTCGGCGTTACTGCTGATACGCTGGATCGTATGCAGGCATTGGTGGATGCCGGTGCAGATGCTATCGTAATCGATACGGCTCACGGACATTCTATGTACGTTATTGAGAAACTGAAAGAAGCAAAGAAACGCTTCCCGAATATTGATATCGTGGTAGGTAACATTGCTACCGGAGAAGCTGCGAAGGCTTTGGCAGAAGCTGGTGCTGATGCTGTGAAAGTAGGTATCGGTCCGGGTTCTATCTGTACGACTCGTGTTGTTGCAGGTGTAGGTGTTCCTCAGTTGTCGGCTGTATATGATGTAGCCAAGGCACTAAAAGGTACAGGTGTTCCTCTGATTGCTGATGGTGGTTTGCGCTATTCCGGTGATGTGGTAAAAGCATTGGCTGCCGGCGGATATTGTGTGATGATCGGATCATTGGTTGCCGGAACAGAAGAGTCTCCGGGTGATACTATCATCTTTAATGGACGTAAATTCAAATCATATCGCGGTATGGGTTCATTGGAAGCAATGGAGAATGGCTCTAAAGACCGTTATTTCCAGAGTGGAACTGCCGACGTGAAGAAATTGGTTCCGGAAGGTATTGCTGCTCGTGTTCCTTATAAAGGTACACTTTATGAAGTAGTTTATCAGTTGTCTGGTGGTCTTCGTGCAGGTATGGGATATTGCGGTGCTGCTAATATTGAAAAACTTCATGATGCGAAGTTTACTCGTATTACAAATGCCGGAGTGATGGAAAGTCACCCGCATGATGTGACGATTACCAGTGAATCACCTAACTATAGCCGTCCGGAATAATTTATATAAACGGTAAACGATTAACGGTGAACGGTGAACAGGCTGTATGGCATATGTTCGTTGTTCACCGTTTGTCGTTTTTAAATAAAAATCAATGATGAAAAGAAATCTGCTTTTAGGATGGATAAGTCTCTTCGGAGTATTAGCTTTCGCTCAGGAAGATCCCGTAGTGATGCGGATTAATGGGAAAGAAATACCTCGTTCGGAGTTTGAATACTCCTATCGCCGGCATACGGACGGTAATGGTACGAAATTGTCTCCTAGAGAATATGCGGAGCTTTTCATTCTGTCTAAGTTGAAAGTGGAAGCGGCCAGAGCGGCCGGACTCGACACTACTTCGGCTTTTCGCAAGCAACAGCAGGCTTATCGGACAAATTTGCTGAGGTCATACCTTCTGGATGATCAGGAAATGGATGGCAATGCCCGTATTCTATATCAGAAGATGAAGGAAAATGTACGTGGCGGACAAGTGCAGATACGGCAAATTTACAAATATCTGCCTCAGACCATTACATCCCGGCATTTACAGGAGGAACAGGCTCGCATGGACTCTATTTATCAGGTGATACAAAATCAGCCGAGTGTGAATTTTGCCCGTTTGGTAGATCGGTTTTCGGATGATAAACGTTGCCGGTGGATAGAAAGTTTACAGACAACATCGGAGTTTGAGGAGGCTGCTTTCTCTTTAGCAAAAGGTGAAATATCCAAACCTTTTTTTACTCCGGAGGGGATTCATATTCTGAAAGTCATAGATCGAAAGGAAGTGCCTGCATATGAAGTCGTTAGTGACAGTCTTCTGAATCGTTTAAGGCGTCAGCCGTTGGATAAAGGAACGGAAGCCATCGTAGAGCAATTGAAAAAGGAATACCAGTATATTCCCAATATGGAGTCTTTGGAAGAAGTATTGCAGAAAGGTGGAACGGAACGGGCTTTGTTTACCATCAACGGGCAGGCATATACAGGAGAAATGTTTAAGCGGTTTGCTTCATCCCATCCTCAGGCTGTAAAACGGCAGTTGAATGGCTTTATAGCAAAATCTCTGCTGGATTATGAGAGTCAGCATATGGAAAGAAAACATCCGGAACTTCGTTATACTTTGCAGGAATATGCTGAGAAATGTCTGGCTGAGGAAATCGTGCATCAGAAAGTAGATTTACCGGCTGTTAACGACTGGGCGGGATTGGCTACTTATTTTAAGTTTCATTCATCGGATTACCGATGGGAGCATCCCCGATACAAAGGAGTAGTGTTGCATTGTGCAGATAAAAAGACTGCTAAACAGGCTAAAAAGCTACTGAAAAAAGTTCCGGAGAATGAATGGGAGGATATGCTTCGCAAAACATTTAATACATCCGGTGCTGAAACAATTAAAATTGAACAGGGTGTTTTTGCCGATGGAGATAATAAATATATAGATAAATTGGTCTTTAAGAAGGGCACTTTTGACCCTGTAGTGTCTTATCCTTTTACTATTGCTGTAGGCAAAAAACAGAAGGGACCGGAGGATTACAGAGAGGTAATTGATCAGGTGAGAAAAGATTATAGAAGCTATCTTAACGCATATTGGGAGCAAGAATTGAGGGAGTCTGGTAAGGTTGAAATAAACCAAGAGGTTTTAAAAACAGTTAATAATAACTGATGTAACCGATTATTCACTATCTTCGTACCTTAAATAAGTAGATTTGAATTGACAATGCGAATATTAGTCCTCTTACTAATTACCCTTCTCTGTTGTGGAGCGTGCAAAGAGCAGTACGACCACAAAGGCAAGACTGCATTGGTGGAGGTAGATGGTAACTTTTTGTATAAAGAAGATTTGATGTCTGTACTACCGGTCGGATTGTCAAAAGATGATAGCATTCTTTTCGCCGAGCATTACATTCGTAGCTGGGCGGAGGAGATTTTGTTGTATGAAAAAGCTGCGAATAATATTCCGGATAATGTGGATGTAGATAAGCTGGTGGAGAATTACCGGAAAGCTTTGATTATGCATACCTATCAGCAGGAATTGATAAACCAAAAACTGACGAATGATATTTCGGAACAGGAAATAGCGGATTATTATGAGAAAAACAAGGAATTGTTTAAACTGGAATCTCCGCTGATCAAGGGATTGTTTATTAAAGTACCGTTGACGGCACCTCAGCTGAACAATGTTCGCAGATGGTACAAGACGGAAAAACAGGATGCTGTGGAAAGTCTGGAAAAATATAGTTTGCAGAATGCGGTGAAGTATGAATACTTTTACAATAAATGGGTTCCGGTTACGGATGTTCTGGACCTGATTCCATTGAAAGAGGCGTCACCGGAGCAATATGTAGACAAGCACCGACATGTGGAACTGAAAGATACGGCATTTTACTATTTCCTCAATGTGAGCGATTATCGCGGGGCAGGTGAAGAGAAACCGTATGAGTTTGCCCGGTCGGAAGTGAAGGATTTACTGGTCAATCAGAAACGGGTGAACTTTATGGAACAAGTGAAGAATGATCTGTATCAGCAGGCTGTAAACAAGAAGAAGATTATATACAATTATTAAATACAAAGAATGAAGAAGTTTGTGAACTTTAGATTTATTGTTACCCTTGTCCTGGCAGTATTTGCCAACGTGGTAACTTATGCACAGGACAATGTAATTGATGAGGTAGTTTGGGTAGTAGGTGACGAAGCTATTTTGAAATCAGATGTAGAAGAGGCCCGTATGGATGCCTTGTACAATGGACGCAGATTTGAAGGCGATCCTTATTGTGTAATACCCGAAGAAATCGCTGTGCAGAAGTTATTCCTGCACCAGGCAAAGTTGGATAGTATCGAAGTTTCCGAAGCGGAAATCATTCAGCGTGTAGATATGATGACCAATATGTATATCCAGCAGATTGGTTCTAAGGAGAAAATGGAGGAATACTTCAATAAGACTGCTACTCAAATTCGTGAAACGTTGCGCGAAAATGCACGTGATGGACTGACAGTACAGAAGATGCAGCAGAAACTGGTAGGAGATATCAAGGTAACTCCGGCAGAAGTACGCCGATATTTCAAGGATCTTCCTCAGGACAGTATCCCTTATATTCCGACTCAGGTAGAGGTGCAGATTATTACACTGCAACCTAAAATTCCTATTGCGGAAATTGAAGATGTAAAGAGACGTCTGCGCGATTATACAGACCGTGTGACAAAGGGTGAAATTGATTTTTCTACACTGGCACGTCTGTATTCCGAAGATAAGGCTTCTGCTATCAAAGGTGGTGAACTTGATTTTATGGGACGTGGTATGCTGGATCCGGCTTATGCCAATGTAGCATTCAGTCTTCAGGACCCGAAGAAAGTATCCAAGATTGTAGAATCTGAATTTGGTTATCATATTATCCAGCTTATCGAGAAACGTGGCGACCGTGTGAATACCCGTCACATTCTGTTGCGTCCGAGAGTATCTGAAAAGGAGTTGACTGAGGCTTGTGCCCGTCTGGATTCTATTGGCGATGATATCCGTCAGAATAAGTTTACATTTGATGAGGCTGCCTCTGTGATTTCACAGGATAAGGATACTCGTAATAATCACGGTCTTATGGTGAATACGAATGAGCGTACAGGTATCACTACTTCTAAGTTCCAGATGCAGGATTTGCCTCAGGATGTTGCGAAAGTGGTGGATAAGATGAATGTAGGCGAAATTTCCAGAGCCTTTACGATGATTAACGAGAAGGATGGAAAAGAAGTTTGTGCCATTGTAAAACTGAAAGCAAAGATCAACGGTCATAAAGCTACCATTGCAGAAGACTATCAGGACCTGAAAGAAATCGTGATGGATAAGCGCCGGGAAGAAATGTTGCAGAAGTGGATTCTGAACAAACAAAAACATACGTATGTACGTATTGACCCGAATTGGCAGAAGTGTGACTTCAAGTATCCGGGTTGGGTAAGGAACGATTGATGTTTAAACAGCTTGACTTTATATGCTGAAACAAAACAAAAAAGATAAACAGCAAGACGGGCATAGATGGCTTCTTATAGGCTTTCTATGCCTGTTTGCCGTATGCCTTGTGGCGCAGGTGAAGCCTACCGGACAGACTAAAAAGGCTGAGACTCCGGCTGCGAAAACTCCAAATGGAACGAAGCAAACTGATAAAGATATCAAGAAAGAGCCCGAAAATAAGAAGACGAAAGTATATTTGCTTCATGCCAATCAGGGACAGGCCGACAAGCTTGCCCGACCGGATGTTCAGGTACTGATTGGGAATGTAAAGCTGCGTCACGACAGTATGTATATGTTTTGTGACAGTGCTTTGATTTACGAGAAAACCAATTCGGTAGAAGCATTCAGCAATGTACGTATGGAGCAGGGGGATACCTTGTTTATTTACGGTGATTATCTTTACTACGACGGGATGACACAGATTGCGCAGATTCGTGAGAACGTAAAGATGATCAACCGGAACACGACGCTTCTGACCGATAGTCTGAATTATGACCGTCTTTATGATCTCGGTTATTATTTCGAGGGCGGTACTTTGATGGATGAAGAGAATGTGTTGACCTCGGATTGGGGAGAATACAGTCCGGCTACCAAACAGTCGGTATTCAATCATGATGTGAAATTGGTGAATCCCAAGTTTGTCCTGACGTCGGATACACTGAAATATAATACTTTTTCCAAGATTGCTACCATTCTCGGTCCTTCGAATATCGTAAGTGACAATAATCACATCTATTCGGAACGAGGCTTCTATAATACACTCAGCGAACAGGCTGAATTGTTGGACCGTTCTATCCTGACGAATGAGGGAAAGAAGTTGATTGGTGACAGTTTGTTTTATGACCGGAAAGTGGGATACGGTGAAGCGTTCGATAATATACGAATGACGGATACCATTAACAAGAATATGTTGACCGGCGATTATTGTTTCTATAACGAATTGACCGACTCTGCTTTTGCTACCAAACGTGCAGTTGCTATTGACTATTCACAAGGAGACAGTCTCTTTATGCATGGAGATACGTTGCAGCTTATTTCCTATAATCTGAATACGGACTCTGTTTTCCGCCTGATGAAAGCTTATCATAAGGTACGTATGTACCGGACGGATGTACAGGGAGTTTGTGACTCACTGGTTTATAATTCAAAAGACTCTTGTCTGACCATGTATACCGATCCGATTCTTTGGAATGAAGGTCAGCAACTGCTTGGTGAGGAGATCAAGATTTATATGAATGACAGTACCATTAACTGGGCCCACATTATCAATCAGGCACTGACGGTGGAGATGAAAGATTCTGTTCATTATAACCAAGTGTCCGGTAAAGAGATGAAAGCCTATTTCGAAAATGGTGATATGCGTCATATTGAAGTGATAGGTAATGTGATGACCGCTTTCTACCCGGAAGAAAAAGACAGTACGATGACCGGATTTAATAATATGGAGGGGAGTGTGCTCCATCTTTATATGAAAGAGAAGAAGATGGAAAAAGGGATGTTCGTAGGTAAGTCCAACGGAACATTATATCCGATGGATCAGATCCCTCCCGACAAGTTGCGGCTATCTACATTTGCCTGGTTTGACTATGTCCGCCCTTTAAATAAAGAAGATATATTCAACTGGAGAGGCAAGAAGGAAGGAGAGACACTGAAACCAACCACCGACCGGAAGCCAAAGACAGATAAGCGAAGTTTAATTAATATGAAGTAATATGGGAATGTTTTTCAATTCGATGAGAAAACCTCGAGGCTTTAATCATCAATACATTTACGTAAACGAGCGGAAAGAAAAGCTTGAGAAGATGGAGGAGAAGGCGAAACGCGAGTTGGGAATGCTTCCGGATAAAGAATTCAGTCCCGAAGATATCCGTGGTAAGTTTGTCGAAGGTACGACGCACCTGAAGCGCAGAAAGGCAAGTGGCCGTAAGCCTGTATCTTTTGGAACCATATTGATTATCATAGCTTTCCTTTTATATTTGTGGCATTATTTAGCGACGGGAAGCTGGTCATTTTAACTACTAAATAAACTATGAGCGATATAATTCATTTGTTGCCTGATTCGGTAGCTAATCAGATTGCTGCCGGTGAAGTGATACAACGTCCGGCATCTGTTATTAAAGAGCTAGTGGAGAATGCGATCGATGCAGATGCTCAAAATATACATGTGTTAGTTACGGATGCCGGTAAGACCTGCATCCAGATTATAGACGATGGAAAGGGAATGTCCGAAACGGACGCGCGACTTTCCTTTGAACGCCATGCGACTTCTAAGATTCGGGAAGCAGCGGATTTGTTTGCTTTGCGTACGATGGGGTTTCGTGGAGAAGCACTGGCTTCCATTGCAGCTGTGGCGCAGGTTGAACTGAAAACACGGTTGGAATCGGAAGAACTGGGAACAAAACTGGTGATTGCAGGCTCCAAAGTCGAAAGTCAGGAAGCTGTTTCCTGTTCCAAGGGAAGTAACTTCTCTGTGAAGAATCTGTTCTTCAACGTGCCCGCCCGTCGCAAGTTCCTGAAAGCTAATTCAACAGAACTAAGTAATATTCTGGCAGAGTTTGAACGTATTGCTTTGGTTCATCCCGAAGTAGCCTTTTCGCTTTACAGCAATGATTCCGAACTGTTTAATCTGCCTGTATCTCCTTTGCGGCAACGTATTCTTGCTATCTTCGGCAAGAAGCTGAATCAACAGTTGCTGAATATAGAGGTGAATACTACGATGGTGAAAATCTCAGGCTACATAGCGAAGCCGGAAACTGCCCGTAAGAAAGGTGCTCACCAATATTTCTTTGTCAACGGGCGTTATATGCGCCATCCTTATTTTCATAAGGCAGTGATGGAGGCTTATGAACAGTTGATTCCCGTTGGCGAGCAAGTTTCTTACTTTATTTATTTTGAAGTGGATCCGGCTAATATCGATGTGAATATTCATCCCACTAAGACAGAAATCAAGTTTGAGAATGAACAGGCTATCTGGCAAATACTTTCGGCATCAGTAAAGGAGTCGTTGGGCAAGTTCAGCGCCATTCCTTCCATTGATTTCGATACGGAAGATATGCCGGATATTCCTGCATTTGAGCAGAATCTGCCTCCTGCACCTCCGAAGATTCATTATAATTCGGATTTCAATCCGTTCAAAGTATCTTCCGGTGGAAGTGGCGGCGGATCATATAGCCGTCCGAAGGTGGAATGGGAAGGACTGTATGGTGGATTGACCAAGGCAAGTAAGATGAATGAGCCTCAGCAGGAACCGGAAATGGATTGGGAAAATTCTCCTTTCGAGGAAGAACCGATGGTTGCTGAAGAGAAAACTATTTCGGCGGTATCTGCCGCTTCCTCCACTTTCTCATCGGCCTCCTCTACTTTATATGCCAATGAATCGGTGATTGAGAAAGGGAATCTGCATTTGCAGTTCAAAGGTCGTTTTATTCTGACTTCGGTGAAATCCGGATTGATGTTGATCGACCAGCATCGTGCGCATATCCGCGTACTTTTTGATCGGTATATGGTGCAGATAAAACAAAAACAAGGTGTTTCGCAGGGAGTGCTTTTCCCCGAGATATTACAGCTGCCTGCTTCAGAAGCGGCTGTCCTGCAAGGAATCATGGATGATTTGTCGGCGGTAGGTTTCGATCTGAGTGATTTGGGTGGCGGTAGTTATGCTATCAATGGCATTCCTTCGGGGATAGAAGGATTGAATCCGGTTGAGTTGGTACGGAATATGCTACATACAGCTATGGAAAAAGGGAATGATGTGAAGGAGGAAATCCAGAATATCTTAGCTTTAACACTCGCACGTGCGGCGGCTATTGTATATGGTCAGGTATTGAGTAATGAGGAAATGGTAAGTCTTGTAGACAGTCTTTTTGCCTGTCCTTCACCAAATTACACTCCGGATGGCAAAACAGTCTTGACAACAATCAAGGAAGAGGACATCGAGAAATTATTCAAATAAAACAAATAAAATCATCATTTCTTAAAACCTTTTAGTTCAGTTCGTGTTATTTAAATAGTTCAACAAAGAAAAGATTATAATAACCACTTAACTATTAGGTATATGAAAAAGATTCTAATGTTGCTGGCTTTTGCCGGCGTTGCGTCTGTCGCTTCTGCGCAGCAAACCGTGACTGTAACTGAATACGAGGTTATTCAGGTACAAGATAAACATCAAGTAATAACTAACCCATTCTGGAGCAACTGGTTCTTCTCTGTAGGAGGCGGTGCACAGGTATTATTTGGTAATAACGACCATATCGGAAAATTCAGAGATCGTATTGCTCCGACATTGAATGTGTCAGTTGGTAAATGGGTAACACCCGGTTTCGGGTTACGTATGCAATATAGCGGACTGCAATCCAAAGGATTCACCACCAATGAATCTGCAAATTATGTAGTCGGTGGCCCGAGAGAAGATGGCTCCTACAAACAGAGATGGGACTATATGAATCTTCATGGCGACTTGCTGATTAATCTGAATGCACTTTTCGGTGGTTACAATCCGGATCGCGTATATGAGATTATTCCGTATATCGGTGCCGGTTGGGCTCATTCTTATTCTAAGCCTCATACAAACGCTGCTACCTTCAATGCAGGTATTATCAACCGTTTCCGTTTGTCAAACGCTGTAGATTTGAACCTTGAACTGAGTGCAACAGGGCTGGAAGGTAAATTTGATGGTGAACACGGTGGCAAACCCGATTATGATGGTATCTTAGGTGCTACTCTCGGTGTGACTTATTACTTCCCGACCCGTGGATTCCAACGTCCTGTTCCACAGATTATCTCCGAACTGGAATTGAGACAGATGCGTGATCAGATGAATGCTATGGCAGCCGCAAATATGCAGTTGCAGCAACAGTTAGCCAATGCACAGCAGCCTGTAGTGGAAGAAGCTGAAGAAGTCGTTGTAACAGATGCCAACATTGCACCGCGTACTGTATTCTTCAAGATCGGTTCAGACAAATTGTCTCCACAAGAAGAAATGAACTTGTCATATCTTGCCAGCAAGATGAAAGAATTCCCGAACATGACCTATACAATCAACGGATATGCAGACTCTGCAACCGGTACTCCTTCTATCAACCAGAAGTTAAGTCTGGAACGTGCACAAGCTGTAAAGGACCTGTTGGTTAAGAAATATGGCATCTCTGCAGACAGACTGTCTGTTGCAGCAGGTGGTGGTGTCGACAAGTTCGGTCAACCGATTCTGAATCGTGTGGTATTGGTAGAATCAGCTCAATAATACATTTGATATTGTAATATAGATACGGCTGTTAAGTGGGCCGTATTTATGAAAGGAAAGACTTGCTCAGGTAAAGATATCCCTCGGATACTTTACATGGGCGAGTCTTTTTGTTTCCAATGATTTGCATATCCTATAATTTTTTGCGAATATTGCAATCAAATGCATTGGTCTTAGACATAAGTTTCTTACTTTTGAACAAGGATTCCGGTTTTTATGATTGTTACTATGAAATGTAGATACCTTCTATCTTTAGTCTTTTTATTGCATATATGGGTATGCAAGAGTAATGTTATAGATAATAGTGTCTATGATTATGGTCTTACGTTTCTGGCTCATTCTACCAATCAGGATCAGCGGACCAATCTGGATCTTACTCCTGCGGCTTCTTTGTCTTTTCCCGAGGACGGTTTCTCGGTGGGATTCGATATAAAGTTGAGAAATGAACTGTATACTTATGGTTATGTTGTACGGGTCATAGCAGATGATTCTTCCTGCTTTGATTTTATCTCCTACCTGCTTTATTCCCGATTTAATATTGTATTGACTGACAAAGACCGGGTGATCAAGAATACGGAGATTGCAGATTCGGCAAAGATTGTAGCAGACAGATGGATACACGTCGATCTGCAATTTACCAAAGACCGGATTCATATTGCTGCAGACGGTATCCAGGCGGAAATCAATCATTCCCTGAGCAACTTTAAGGATATCAAGATCTATTTCGGAGGCAGCAAGCATACCCGTTTCTTCTCTACAGATGTACCTCCTATGACCATTCGTAATATAGAACTTGCTGATATTCAAGGTAAACTGCTTTATAAATGGGAATTGGCTGCTCATGATAAAGATGTGACTTACGATAGTGTCAGAAATAAACAGGCTTTTGTACGTAATGGCGTCTGGGAGATAGATAAACATACTAAATGGGCGGCATTAGCTTCGTTGAATGTGCACCATATTAATCCGCAGGTGGCTTATGACGATGTGTCGGGACGTTTTTTCATAGCAGGAGGCGGTCAGTTATTTGTTTACGATGTGAAGGCGAATCGTATTGATTCGATTGCTTATAAAGGACATCCTTATATAGGAGCTTCCAGCCAGATTATTTTTGATGCCAAACGAAACAGGCTCTTGTCTTATACACCGGATTTCAACGATTTGAATGTCTATGAGTTTGACCGGAAATGCTGGACATTAGAAACTCCGGTAATGATTGATACCCGCCAGCATCATAATCGTATTATCAATCAGAAAAGAGATGAACTGATTGTTTTTGGTGGCTATGGTAATCACCGCTATAATTCACAGTTGAGCAGAATAAACCTGTCTGATCCGCAGGGGTGGTCGATCAGTTCCCTTGATTCCTGTCTGTTTCCCCGCTATTTAAGTGCGATGGGGGCGGAGAATGAGGACTACTTATTGATCATGGGTGGTTATGGCAATCAGTCGGGTAAGCAGGAAGAATCTCCAGGAAACTTTTATGATCTTTACCGGTTGAATTTGAAAACAGGTAAATGCGCTAAGTTATGGGAGTTTGTGAATGACAGGCAGCACTTTACTTTCGGTAATTCAATGATTGTCGATACACCGTCGAATAGTGTATATGCTTTGACATATAATAATGACCGATATAATACTTTTGTTTATTTGAGCCGGTTTGATATACAGACCAGACAACCGGTTCAGGAAGTGATGAGTGATTCCATTGTTTATAACTTCCTCGATATTCATTCTTATTGTGATATGTTTTTGCATAGAGAGACATCTTCTATTTATGCTGTGGTGTTGCAGGAAAAGGAGCCTGGAATATCTAAAGTCGAATTTTATAAACTGGCATTTCCACCTTTGTCCAAGGAAGGTATTTTGCCTCATCAGACTGGCGGAATGAAGCCGGTGATATTGATATCCGGTATTTTGGCAGGACTACTGTGCCTGATAGGAGGAAGTATATGGTTATTGCATAGTAAGAGAAAGAGAAAAGTGAATGTGTCAGTCGGTCCGGTTGCTACGGAAGAAGTAAAAGACAGATTGGTCGAAGAAGAACCGACTGAACAAAAAGTATCTTTGGTTTTATTACTGGGCGGATTCCAGATATTTGATAAGCAAGGTGATAACATCACGGGAGATTTTACGCCTACTCTTAAGCAATTATTCTTGTTTTTACTGCTGAATACCATCAAGAACGGAAAGGGAACGACTTCTCAATGCCTGGATGAAACTTTCTGGTTCGATATGAGTAAGTCCAGTGCATCGAATAACAGAAACGTGAATATCAGAAAGCTAAGGCTGATCATTGAGAAAATCGGAGATATCAATATTGCCAATAAGAACGGCTATTGGTATCTGAATCTGGGGAAAGACGTGACCTGCGATTATCAGGAAGTGATGAGATTGCTGGATCAGATAAAAGATAAAGATACCATTACGGATAAAAAGATAATCAATAAAATCATATCCCTGGCGAGTGCCGGCGCATTGCTCCCTAACGTCAGTGCCGAATGGATTGACGAATATAAGTCAGCCTACTACGTTCTGTTGACGGAAATACTGCTTTCTGTGGTCAACCGTCCCGATATAAAAGAAGATTCCAGGCTTTTGCTGAAAATATCAGATGTAATTCTGCTTGTTGATAATATAGACGAAGACGCTATCCGCACTAAATGCAGAGTCTTGTATCAGATGGGGCAGAAAGGTTTGTCCAAGCAAAGTTTCGATAAGTTCTGTATTGAATATGAACGTTTGCTGAATGCCAAGCCTGATTTCTCTTACGATGATATTATAAATTCACTCTAAATTAATCCTCTATTAATAATTTTCCGGTGCTTCCTGTTGGTCGGTGGAGAGATAGTTCCTCATCGGTGGCGGAGCCTGTCCTCATCGGTGCCGGAAATAGGTCTCATCGGTACCCGAAATAAATCCTTGCGGAGTAAGGCACTCATTATACCATCAAATAATAATTGTTTTTTTTTATCATGAAAACATTATTGATAACTAGATACTTATGCGAAAAGAATGAAATTCTTTATCGCTATTAATCTAAAATTAATATGGCATTAAGGACTGGAATTCTATATTTGCTTCAGAAACGGACGGGATATCCTCCACTATGTTTCTGATGACTTGAGCGGATCGAACTATAACCTTATAAAATGATGGAAATATGAAAAACGACACTTCTTAACTACTGCTTGGACTTACTTGTCAGAGAAAGTTTTCTTGAGATGAAAACGGTTTGAATCAATTAATGTTAATCTATAAATTATGAAAACAGGAAAGAGCAAAGATCATTTGCAAAGAGTTTTTTTAAGGTTCCTTTATTTGATAATGGGGAGCATCCTTTCTTTGGATTCTGTTATGGCGCAGGAAAACCTGAAAATTTCCGGGCAGGTGACAGACAATAAAGGAGAAGCCATTATCGGAGCCTCAGTGAAAGTTCTGAAAACGGGTACGGGGACTATTTCGGATATGGATGGTAAGTTTACTATTCAGGTTCCTGTGGGAGCTGAACTGGAGATAGGATATGTCGGCTATAATCCGAAGAGAGTGAAAGTGGTGAATAAAAACTTCGTAACGGTAGTCCTTGAGGAGAATGTGGTAGCATTGGGCGATGTAGTTGTTGTCGGATATGGCATTCAGAAAAAGGAAAGTCTGACAGGAGCTATCGGAAACCTGAAAGTAGATGATATCGTAAAGACCAAGGCACCTAGTTTGGCACAGGCTATTCAAGGAAAGGTAGCCGGTCTGCGGATCAGACAGGAGAATGGAGAGCCGGGTAAGTTCAGTTCCAATATCAATGTCCGTGGCTTCGGAACTCCTTTGTTTGTGATTGACGGAGTGGTGAGAGACGGTTCCAGCGAATTTCAACGGTTGAATCCGGAAGATATTGAAAGCATATCTTTTCTGAAAGATGCTACTGCCTCTATCTATGGTATGAATTCGGCGAATGGTGCCGTGATTGTTACCACCAAGAAAGGGGCTACAGGCAAACCGCGTATTACGTTGAACGCCAATGTCGGCATTACTTCTCCTACCAATGTGCCGGAGATGGCCAACGCCGGACAATATATGACCATGCGAAATGAGGCGGAAATCAATGCAGGCAGACCGGCTTATATCACAAAGGACGAATTGACCAAATGGCAGCAAGGTGCTCCCGGTTATGAGAGTGTAGACTTGTATGATGCCGTTTTCAATAAGCACGCCACACAGTTCCAGACGACTCTGTCCCTGGAAGGTGGTACCGACAAAGTAAGTTATTACGGTAGTTTCGGTTATGCCACCGATAACAGCTTGTTGAAGAATAACGCATTGACTTATGATAAATATACATTCCGTTCCAATGTCAGTCTGAAGATTACCAAAGACCTGACAGCCAGTATCAATCTTGGCGGACGTTATGATACCACCAACCGTCCCTGGTTTCCTTTCTATGATATATTTAAGAGTACGCGTGTAAATCCGCCTACTACTTCTATCTATGCCAATGACAATCCGGATTATTATAATAACTTCTCTTATGTCCCTAATCCGGCGGCTATGATCGATGCCGATTATACCGGAAGCGCTAAAGAGCGGAATAAGAACTTGCAGACACAGTTTGCATTAGAGTATAATATTCCTTATGTAAAGGGGCTGAAGGTGAAAGGTACTTTTATCTACGATTACAATAACTACGGATATAAGGCAACGCGGAAAGGTTTTAAGACATATACCTATGGCGAATATACGGGCGAGTATACGGCGGCAGATGCCAACTATCCGGCTTTACTCCAGGATAATCGCAGAGAATCGGAACGGGTGGATATGCAGTTCCAGACAAACTATAACAGAACGTTCGGCAACCATACCATCGGAGCTACTTATGTCTTCGAAAGACGCGAAGAGAAAGCAAACTGGATGAATGGTGAGCGCAAGTTTGACTTTTTCACAATCGGTGAACTGGACAATGCACGCGAATCTGACCAGAAAGTATCCGGTTCCTCGGAACACCAGGCTTATCTTTCTCATATCGGGCGTCTGACCTATGATTATAAAGGCAAATATCTGGCAGAGCTTGCTTGCAGATACGACGGTTCTTATCGATATGCTCCGGGCAGCAGATGGGCATTCTTTCCGTCCGCTTCCGTAGGATGGAGGATTTCGGAAGAGAGCTTTATCAAAGACAACTTCAAGTTTGTCGATAATCTGAAACTTCGTTTCTCTGCCGGTCGTTCGGGGCAAGATGCCGGTGATCCGTTCCAATACTTCTCCGGTTACACGTTGAACAGTGGCGGATATGTATTCAGCCAGGGAAATTATACCAATGGAGTAGCTTCTCCTGTGATGATCAATAAGAATCTGACCTGGATTAAAGTGAATATGTATAATATTGGTATTGACTTTTCAATCTTTAACCGGCTGATCACAGTAGAGTTTGATATTTATCAGCGTGACCGCAGCGGCCTGTTGGCCGACCGTTACGGTTCTCTTCCCAATACGTTCGGTTCCAAGTTGCCACAGGAAAACCTGAACGGCGACCGTACGAGGGGTATTGAATTTACATTGACTCATACCAACAAAATCGGTGATTTCCACTACAGTGTATCCGGTAACTTTAACTTGGCGCGTACCCAACGCCGTTATATAGAGAGCGGTCCTTACAAGAGCAGTATGGAAAGATGGAGAAACCAGTCATCCAACCGCTGGGGAGATTTTATCTGGGGGTATCAGACGGACGGACGTTTCCAGAACTTTGACGAGATTAATACATATCCGATTCAGAATGGGGATAACGGAAATTCCAAGGAACTTCCCGGTGACTACATCCTGAAAGACGTAAACGGTGACGGAGTGGTGAATGATCTGGACAAGACCCCTTTATTCTGGTCCGGCAGCCCGTTGATTCACTATGGTTTCAATGTGGAAGCATCCTGGAAGAACTTCGACTTCTATGCTCTTTTTCAAGGTTCTGCCCTGTACACGGTGCAGTTTGACGAGGTATACGCAAAGATGCTCTGTTTCAAGGGTGGCAATACCCCCGAATACTTCTACGACCGTTGGCATCTGTCCGACCCGTATGATGCGAACAGTGAATGGATACCGGGAGAATGGCCGGCCATCCGTCTGGAGCAGGACATGGGATCGTTCTATACGAGGGATTCGCAGATATGGCGTAAGAACGCTTCTTATCTGAGACTGAAAACAATTGAGATCGGCTACACCTTCAGTCCCCGACTGATGCATAAACTGGGTATCGGTAGTTTAAGAATCTATGCGAACGGAAATAACCTGTTTACTGTCTGTGACCCGTTTGTAAAGGCATTCGATCCGGAAAAGATTGAAGGAGACTATAGTGCCGGCTTGAATTATCCTCTGAATAAGAGCTTTAACTTTGGATTGACCTTGAACTTTTAAAGAAGATGATTATGAAAATATATAGTTATTTATTATTGGGAGCTATGTTCCTGCTGGGCGGATGTAGCGATTTGCTTGATATCGATCCGAAGAATAAAATTCCGGCGGATGAATTGTTCTCTACTCCGGAAGGAGTACAGGCACATATGGCCAATCTGTACGGTCGTTTGCCTATCGAAGATTTTACCTATTCACCGAATCGCGGCTTCAATGTGGGAGTCGGTACGGATGTGAATAATGCCGGTTTTATGGCTGCTCATTTCTGTGATGAGGCTATCCATCCGGAGTACAATGACTTTGGAGAAGAGTGGTTCGATTATTGGGAAGACGGTTATAAACTCATTCGTGATTTAAACAGTCTGTTGGTTACTATTCCTACATTGACCAGTATTACCGAACAGCAAAAGAATGAGATCAATGCGGAAACTCATTTCCTGAGAGCTTATACCTATTTTGCCTTAGCCAAAAGATACGGTGGGGTACCTATCATTAAAGAACCGCAGGAGTATAACGGTAATATCGAAGAACTGCGTGTCCCCAGAAATACGGAGAAAGATACTTGGGACTTTGTCTTGGAAGAATGTGACCAGGCAGTATCGCTTTTTGGAGATGCGAATGAAAATGATGTGCTGAGAGCGAACAAATGGGTAGCATTGGCACTGAAGTCAAGAGCAGCTCTGTATGCAGCTTCCGTTGCCAAGTTTACTCATCAGCCTTATGTCTCTTTCTCTGGTCCGGCTGTTGACCAGAAGCTGGTAGGTATAGAAGTTATATCGGCTGATCATTATTATGATGAATGTATATCAGCTTCACAGGAAATCATGAATAGTGGTAAGTTCGGTCTTTACAAACCTTCCCCCGCTACTCCGGAAGAAGCGACAACCAACTATCAAAAGTTATTTGAACAACCTTTCCAATGTCTGGACGGATTGAAAGAGCCTATCTTCATGAAGGCCTATGCTGCAAATACCATTCTGGCACATAACTATGATGTCTGGTTCAGCCCCCGTCAGATGATCCTCGACCCGAATCTCTATCCCGGTCGTATGAATCCGACACTGGATTTTGTCGACTCTTTCGAAGATTATACGGATGACGGAACCGGAACACCCAAGCCGATCAGCACTCGTGTGGATGGAAATGAAAGTGATTATAATGGATTTAACTTATCCACCCGATACCTGTCTTTCCCGATAGATAAACCTTACCAGGCATTTGCCGGTCGTGATGCCCGTTTGAGTGCCATGGTGTTATTCCCGGGACAGAACTTCGGAAGTACGAAGATCATTATCCAGGGTGGTCTGGTGAAAGCTGACGGTTCCGGTTATCATTATAGGACTCAGGCTTCGGAGAAGGGACAGGATGGTCTGATCTATTATACTTACGGAGCGGAGAAAAGCACGGAATATTCAGGATTCGATCCGACTTTGGGACATTATACCCGCAGCGGATTCCTGTTTAAGAAGTTCTTGCAGATAGAAAGTCCGGTTGAGCAGGCATGGAGTAAAGGTACACAGCCTTGGATCGATTTCCGTTATGGGGAAATTCTTCTCAACTATGCAGAAGCTGTTATCGAAAAGACAACCTCTACTTCTGCTGAAAAACAGGCTGCACAAGACGCTTTGAATGCGGTCCGCAAAAGAGCGGCTCACAAAGATGACATTGCATTGACTCAGGCGAATGTTCGCAAAGAACGTTTTGTCGAGCTGGCATTTGAAAACAAACGCAGATGGGATTTGTCGCGCTGGAGAACTTTCCATAAGGAATTTGAAAACCGGGTGAGAAAGGGACTTGTACCTTTCCTTGACCTGCGGACAAATCCTGCGCATTATGTATTTGTACGTGTCAATCCGTTGGGCATTGAATCAAAGACCTTTGATTATAGCTGGTATTATAAGAGTATTCCGGGTACGGGGGCTAATGGTCTGGTACAGAATCCTTAATTAGTATATTCTAAAATATAGATTAGATATGAAAAAGCTTCTATTTTTATTATGCGTTGTAGTAGCAGGCAGTATGTTTTACTCTTGTGAAAAAGATAATCTCGAAGGGCCGGATGCAATCTTTGCCGGCGAACTGAGAGACCGGAAGACCGGAGAACTCATTCAACAGGAGATATCGGACGGTTCCCGCGTTTATTTCATCGAACAGGGGTGGGGAGATAATCCTCCTGTTCAGAATATGGTCGTTAAAAAAGACGGAACGTTTTATAACGGTATGATTTTCTCCGGTGACTATAAAATCATCCTGAATCGTGGGAACTACGTTCCTTTGGATACTCTGGATATGAAAATAAAGCCGGGAAAGAATTATCAGGTCTTCGAAGTGAATCCTTATCTGCGGATCATTGAACCGGAAATATCTGTGATCGGAAGAAAGGTAGTGGCGAAATTCAAACTGGAGCAGGTGACCAGTAACGAGGTCTATCGTATTTCGTTGTTTGCACACTCTCACATCGATGTATCCAACAAACTGAATATTGTCAACCGGACAGAAGAACTAAACCGTTCCATTACTGATGGTGAGGCTTTCGAATTGTCTATCAATCTGGAAGACTACACTTCCACGCTGGTTCCGGGCAAGAGTTATTATTTCCGGATCGGTGCACAGTCTCACGGAAGTGAGACAAAGTACAATTATTCGGCATCTGTACAGTTGGATATTTAGCATAAAAACGGAAAAGCCATGAGAAAGTATTTACAGTTGGTATTCCTTGCGGTCTCTGTCTTTTGTTCAGAGATATTGTTGGCAGAATCTCGTGATCCGGTCCGGATACTGGATTTGAGAACGCTCAATGAACTTGATCTGAAAGAACAGGAGAAGGCGGAGCAACTATGGGACATTATGCATACGACAGCTACCTTGCAAGGCATTGTGAATCGGAATAGTCCGAGATTGTACATTCGCTATGTCAAGAACGGGCAGGGAGAGAATGTCGATGATTATTGGTGGAATAAATACCGTCAGGCAGGACAGTGGCTGGCGGGACGTGATACGATAGCTTACACGGAACTGTCGGATGTCGTGACCGTTTTCAGAAAAGAAATACGCGGAGTGGTTGTTTATGACTCAAAAGTAGCATCTACCAGTAATATTGCTTCATCTGTGGCAGGAATCGAGAATCTGATAGCTGTGCGCTATGACATATCTCCCAATAGTCTCTATACCCGTTTGGTACTGCAAGGACCGAAGCTGGCTGTGAAATGCTGGCTGGTGAACAAAGATGGTTCTTCTCTTTTCACGGGCAAAGGAAGGATTGCCGGAACCGGTCAACCTTCGACAGGATCTCTGAAAATCGATCCCTATGTATGGTTTATAGAGAAATACCTGAAGAAAGGGTTATGCAATACGGAGTACGCCGCTTATTACATCGACCAGTTCTGGCGTACCGATCCTACCCGGACGGTAACGAACCATCACCAATTGACCAATCATGACTTTTTTGTCAGCAAGAAAGCTTTTTTCTTTGACCTTTCTCCTTGGGGAGACGAGCCGGCAACGGATGATCCGACACAAGAAGAAGGACTGGACTTGCAGATACTGAAAACTTTTCTGCAAGAAGCCTATAAGCAAAATAAAGGAGAGAAATTCTGCTATATCGGAGGTTTCCCGAGCTGGATTTATAAATATACGCAGCATGCTGGAGGAAAGCATGAAGATGTAGCTACCGAGTGGGAATTTTCCCGTATTATCAGTGCTTATAATGCCTTTAAGGATGCCGATGCCATCGGACTGGGAGCATTGGCTAACTCCTCCTTCTGGCAACATTTTCCTCTTCAGGAAAAGTATCCCCAAAAGTGGGTGACACATCAGGAACTGATGGACAGAGGCTATCTGAACCGTGACGGAACAATCAACTTTCAGGGACGGAACTTTATCCTCTTCTATGTAGGCGATTATGATTCCTCCTCCTGGATTGCTCAGACTACCCCTTTCCTGTGGGACGAACCTAGCCGGGGAGAAGTGCCTTTGATGTGGTCTGTCAGTCCTGTACTTGCAGAACGCGTTCCGATGGTGATGCATAATTATCGGGTGACGGCTACTCCGAATGATTATTTTGCCGCTGCTGACAATGGTGCCGGATATTTAATGCCGGGTATGTTGCAAGAGCCTCGCTCGGTGTCCGGATTGAAAAGCGGATTGAGTGCATGGGCAAAGCATTGCAGCAAATATTATCAGAAGTGGGGATTGACCATTACAGGATTTGTGATTGACGGCGAAGCCCCCGGACTGGATTCAGACGGATTGGACTGTTACGCATCGTTCAGTCCGAATGGAATAGTTCCGCAGAAGATGCCTTTGACATTGCTGCACAATGATATGCCGGTGATCCGGGCAGATTATGATATTGTAGATCATGATTACCGCAGGGCAACGGATGTGATTGTGGAAAGAGTGGAGAAACGTCCGGTTCCTTTCCATTGGTTCAGAGCCATATTGAAGTCACCTTCCTGGTATAAAGGGATTTGTGATGAGTTGAAACAGCGGCATACGAATATTGAATTGCTGGATGCACCGACATTTTTTGAACTCTATCGTATCTATCTGAAGCAGCATCCGGATGCTGCTGCCGGAAAGATAACGATGAACTAACCTGATTAATGAACAGACATATTCATATAGAATGATGATGAACAGATTGAATATAAAAAGAACAGTCGGCTCCTGTTTGATGGCGATGGCGTTTTTTTCGTGTACCCATACGGATCAGACGCCCACGAAAGACTTTGTCGATTATGTAAATCCATATATCGGCAATATCAGCCATCTGCTGGTGCCTACTTACCCAACCGTACATCTGCCGAACTCGATGCTCAGGGTCTATCCGGAAAGGGGAGACTATACATCGGACAGGGTAAACGGCCTTCCGGTCGTGGTGACCAGTCATAGAGGCAGCTCGGCTTTTAACCTGAGTCCGGTGCAGGGAGAGGTATCCCGACCGATTGTATCTTACTCCTATGATTTGGAGAATATTACCCCCTATAGTTATTCCGTATACCTGGATGAGGCTGATATACAGGTTGAGTATGCCCCTTCACATCAGGCTGGTATTTATCATATCAGTTTTGGGACGGAAGGTGATAATGCTCTGGTGGTGAATACGAAGAACGGAAAGCTGGTCGCTGAAGAAAAAGGAGTCAGTGGCTATCAGGTTATTGACAACACTCCTACCAAAATCTATCTGTATCTCGAAACCAGTCAACTACCTTTACGCAAAGGGGTACTGGCAGATGGAAAAGTTGATATGGAAAGTAAGGAAGGCAGTGCCATCGCTTTGTATTATGGAAGCGAGAAGAACCTGAATCTACGTTACGGAATTTCCTTTATCAGTGCCGAGCAGGCAAAGAAGAATCTGCAACGTGACATCACCACCTATGATGTAAAGGCGGTGGCGGATGCCGGACGCAGGATATGGAACAAGACATTGGGCAAGATTGTGATAGAAGGCGGTTCGGAAGACGAAAAAGAAATCTTCTACACTTCCCTTTATCGTACCTACGAACGCATGATCAATCTTTCGGAGGACGGGAAATATTACAGTGCTTTCGATGGCAAGATTCATGAAGATGGCGGAGTACCTTTTTATACAGATGACTGGATATGGGATACTTACCGGGCTACACATCCGTTGCGTATCTTGATAGAACCGCAGAAGGAACTCGATATGATTCGTTCATATATACGGATGGCAGAACAGTCGGACAGAAGATGGATGCCTACCTTCCCCGAGGTGACCGGAGACAGTCACCGGATGAATGGCAATCATGCAGTGGCAGTTATCTGGGATGCTTATTGCAAAGGATTGAAAGACTTTGATCTGGAGGCTGCTTATGAAGCCTGCAAAGGAGCGATTACAGAGAAAACGTTGTTGCCCTGGCTGAGATGTCCGTTGACGGAGCTCGATAAGTTCTATCAGGAAAAAGGATTTTTCCCTGCACTGAATCCTGGCGAAGAAGAAACTTGCAAGGCTGTTCATTCGTTCGAGAGACGACAAGCGGTTGCGGTTATGTTGGGTAACTGTTACGATAATTGGTGTCTGGCACAGATAGCCAGAACATTAAACAAGACCGATGACTATAAGAAGTTTATGCGGATGTCTTATACGTACCGGAATGTTTATAATGCGGAAACGGGTTTCTTTCATCCCAAGAACAAGGACGGAAAGTTTATCGAACCGTTTGACTATCGATATTCGGGAGGACAGGGGGCACGTGGCTATTATGGTGAAAACAACGGTTGGATCTATCGTTGGGATGTGCAGCACAATCCGGCGGATTTGATTGCCTTGATGGGTGGACAGGCTTCATTTATCGAGAGATTGAATCAGACATTCAATGAACCGTTGGGACGGAGCAAGTTTGATTTCTATCATCAGTTGCCGGACCATACCGGTAATGTCGGCCAGTTCTCTATGGCGAACGAGCCTTGTCTGCATATTCCTTATTTGTATAACTATGCCGGTCAGCCGTGGATGACACAGAAAAGGATTCGCGTTTTGCTGAACCAGTGGTTCCGTAATGACTTGATGGGTGTCCCCGGTGATGAAGACGGAGGGGGAATGACTGCATTTGTGGTATTCTCCATGATGGGCTTTTATCCGGTAACTCCCGGTTCTCCAACCTATAATATCGGCAGTCCGGTATTCCAATCCGCAAAGATGGAGGTAGGTGACGGACATTCTTTCGAGATCATAGCGGAGAATTATGCGCCGGACCATAAGTACATCCAGTCGGCTACCTTGAATGGAAAGCCGTGGAATAAGCCGTGGTTCAGCCAGTCGGATATTCAAAATGGCGGACGTCTGGTTTTGCAGATGGGAGATAAGCCCAATAGGAAGTGGGGGACAGCTTCGGACGCCGTGCCGCCTTCTTCAGAGAGTTTGCCGGAATAAAGTCAGAATAATAATATTAAAATCTAAAATATAACACAATGAAA
Organism: Bacteroides sp. B1-V-101; assembly: GCF_023656585.1. Taxonomy (NCBI): domain Bacteria; kingdom Pseudomonadati; phylum Bacteroidota; class Bacteroidia; order Bacteroidales; family Bacteroidaceae; genus Bacteroides; species Bacteroides sp. B1-V-101. The sequence continues at coordinate 37,547 of NZ_JAMOKH010000043.1, forward strand.
AAGATGATTGTACTCACCAGTCTATGGTCGTTTTTATTTATCTTTTCCTTTTCGATGTTCGGTTGCAGCGAGGATGACGATGAATTTGGCACAACGGCCGAAAGAGGAAATGAAGTCCGTACTCCCCGTGTGGAGGAGATCAATGGAAAAGCAGTGGTCACCTGGATTGATCCTTATATTACAGACATCAAGGAGGTGCAGGTAAAAGATTTACAGACTAATGAGCAGCAGACGGTTGCCAAAGGAGTGCAGAGCGCGGAATTTGCGATTACGGACAATAGCCTGTTGTCTTACCGATATGAAATGAAAGTTGTCAGAACGACCGGAGAGGTGTCTGCCGGAGTGACTGCCCGTCTGGTGAAGAACTGGGCGCAAAAGCTGCATCCTTTGATGGATTATCATAGTGATGCGACTCCTCAAAGTGGTATGTTCTTTAAGAATCAGCCGGTGGCGAAAGTGAATGTGTTCGATATTCGTGATGACGAAAATATATCGAAGCTGACTACCGCTGTCATGCAGGGAGTGATTAACCAGGAACAGGCACTGACTTATCTGATTTGGTTACAGCAGGATTTGACACAGCTGGATGATGCCGAAGTGCAGTATGAAATGCAGCCTTTGGCGAATACTTCCCGCAACAGAGGCTTTGCGGCATTATATAATATGTACAAGGACCGCTTCAACTGCCTGATAGTCTGGGATGAGAATCAGCCTTGGTCATGGAGCATGGCACAGATGATTTCGTCACAGGAGAAAGGCATTCCGGTTACGGAATCCATGAGAAAGTTTATAGAGGACGAGCTGGGAACAGGAAATCTGGAAGTTAGGGATATACGTAACCAATGGTCGTCAAAGGCAGAAGCTTATGGCTGGGCGATAGCGCACTATGCCGGCAAATACCATCCGAAGCTAACCTTCTCCGGTGGATTGCGGAGTGACTATAAAGATAATCCGTGGAGAATGTACGATTACGTAGCTGCTTCTAAAGGTTTTGTTTTCTGGTTGGACGACTCTAATGGAGATGACAAACAGATCATGGATAATATCTTCAATAGCGGATCTTATCCGGTGGGTTCTTCGGTATTTGGTTATGGAATGAATGCCAATGGCGACGAACTGAACAAGATTACCAACATCCATAATGCGGGATTTGTGGTGAGTGACTATTATGCGAATGGCAGCTACTGGTGCAGTTTCCCGAGCAAAGCCTTCCAGCAGCGTAAAGGGATAGCCGGAGAAGTGAAGCCGGGTAAGATATATGTCGCTATCAGTCTGAGTGACGGAGACAATATTCAGTTTGATGCAAATTCTCTTTATCAGATATTCAAGGAAGGAAAGCGCAGAGGCGAAGTTCCCGTAGGAGTGACTTTGGCGGCAGGCTTACAGGAATTGAATCCGAAGCTACTTGAATTTTACTATAAGAATATGACTCCGAACGATGAATTGACGGCAGGGCCTTCCGGTTTCCAGTTTATCTATGGTGATTATTATGCGCAGAGCGGTAAATATGCGGAATGGCTGGAAATGAACAAGAAGTGGTTATCCACTGCCGGTTTCCACACGGCGCATCTCTGGAATACAGACGAGCAGATGTATTTCGAACAATACATGAAGAGCAAGGCTGTCGATGCGATTATGGACGGATCTAACCGGACACATACCACAGGCTCATCTTACAAATTGGTAGATGGCGTGGTGCGTATTGATCAGGGGACTATGTGCCGCAATAATGGAGACGTATACCGTGATCTGATGTCTGTATCTCCCAGCCCGCGGCGTCCTTTATTCCGGCATGTCTATCTGTTGACCAACTATTACGGATTTGAAGGAAATAAAGTGGTAGTGTACGAGAGACTGATCAAGGAACTCGAACGGGTTGAACAGGATTGTCCGGATACGTATGAATTTATGCTCCCGATGGATTTGGCCGCTTCTATCAGGAAGTACATAGAAGAAGGCGGTATTTATTAAAGGAATTATAAACGAATCTAAAACAAATGAGATATGAAAAATAGATATAGTATCCGGTTACTGGTTATAGTCTTTCTTTCGGCTTTCGCTATGGGTATCTGCTACTCATGTTCGGATGATGACGGAGAAGGAGTGAAGGTATATGAGTATCGTGAACAGATAGGCAAGAAGATAAAAGTGTTGACCGACCTGCAGGCTGAATCCCAGTTCGGGCTTCGGGAAGGAATGTATCCTGAAACAAGCCGGGCGATTCTGGAAGATGCGATAGCCAAGCTGAAAGATTTCCTTCAGACGATAAAAGAAGCGGGAGTGGCGGAAGCTCGGATTCCCGAAGAGACAGCCAGACTGCTGAAAGAATCGGACGAAAAGATAGCCGAGTTTAAGGCGACTGTCCGGACGGAAGACTTACTGGTTCCGGCAGAGCTGGAAGTAAGCGGAAAGAATGGCGGATATATTGACTTTGGCGCTCATCCGGAGTATTCCACATTCGGTGAAGTTGGCAAGCAGGCATTTACTGTTGAGTTTTGGGTAAAGCTGAAGGATGTAGAAGGCTTCTTCTATCTGATCTCTACCTTTACGGATGATGATACGAACAATCACGAACGCAAAGGCTGGTGCGTGAATAGCTACAACTATGGTGGCAACAACATGCGTATGACATACGGAATGGGCTTTAATGACCTGATGGAACCTGCCTTCGGATTTGCCACCGTTAATGAGTGGGTACACTTGGCTGTGGTGACGGATGAAACCGGAGTAGACGGCGAGATGAATGGAGGCAGACCTGTCATGACCAAAATGTATATGAACGGTGAACTGAAACTTTCGACCACCTCTCATCAGGATGCTTCCAAACCGTATGCTTCTAACGACAGCAATGTCCCGATGGTGGCATTTGGCGGCATGAGTGCTACAGGCAACCGTATCGGTGATAAAGGTGCTAACGGAAGTATGAAACATCTGCATATCTGGCGTGCCGCCAAGACTCAGGATGAAATCCGCCGGTTGATGGAGCATCCGGAGAATGTGACGGGCGAAGAGGACGATTTGGTTTGCGGATGGACTTTCGCGAAGATGGCGCTTGACGACCAGGAAATTAAAGACTTGACCGGAAAGTATACGGCAAAGCTGGTCGGAGACTATAGGTGGATTGAATTAGAATGATACGAAACAGAAAATACAGGATAGATATGAAAAATAACTATTTATATAATTGGGTAGTGATAGTGTTTATGATGCTTCAGATGCTGGCATTTACTTCTTGTTCTGATGATGATGACAATAGCGGCTGGCCGACGGAAACGGACAAGACCGAAATCTTCATAGAGCGCTTCAGTACATTGGTGACTAACCTGACTGCGCTGCGGGATGGAGCTACATATGGCGAACTGAAAGATAACTATCCGGTATCCAGTAAAGCCATGCTGGATGATGAAATTGTTTATCTGGAGGAAACGATCGCTAAACTGAAAGAAGGAAACAAAAAGTTGGCTGACAGTGAAGCCGACCGTATTATCCGTGAAGCTAACCAGATAGAGAAGAACTTCAGAGCGACCAGACGTACCGAAGACTTTTTACCGGTTGCCGCTGAACTGTTGGTCAACGGAAAGAATGGCGGATACATTGATTTTGGTGTTCATCCGGAGTATTCAGCTTTCGGCGAGCAGGGGCAACAAGCATTCACAGTCGAGTTCTGGGTGAAGCTGACAGATGTGGACGAATATCTCAATAGCTTTGTATTCTTGCTTTCCACCTTCACGGATGATGATACGAAAGATCACGAGCGTAAAGGATGGGCGGTAAACAGTCACTTCGGCAGATTACGTATGACGTATGGTATAGGCTATAGTGACTTGTTTGAACCGGGCTTCTCATTCAGCACACTAAATCAGTGGGTTCATGTGGCAGTTGTCACTAACGAGAACGGAGTGGACGGAGAAGTCAGAGACGGAATTCCGGTGATGACTAAGATTTATGTCAACGGTCAGTTGATGTTGTCGGAAAGAGGCCGGGATGACCGTTTGCCATATACTCCGAATGATAAGGAAGTGGCTATGGTTGCCTTTACCGGGCTTAGCGCAACTGCCAACCGTATCGGAGAAAAGAGCACCAATGGATGTATGCGTCATCTGCATATCTGGAAATCGGCGAAGACACAGGCCGAAATACAACATCTGATGGATACTCCGGAATCCGTGACTGGAAGCGAATCGGATCTGGTATGCGGATGGACATTGAATAAGACTGTTTCGGATAACAATAACATCAAAGATCTGACGGGCAAATTCTCAGCCAGGCTGATCGGAGATTTTCAATGGGTAGAGAATAGATAATTGTTTTACGAACCGGGTAGTTCCCAAGGCCGTCGGATAGCTGGCTTTGGGACTACTTTCTTAAACAAACGAACATGAGGAAAGAACTTGTTTTTGTTTTATTGGCATTATTTCTGTGTGCCGGCTGTAACGGCAACAAAAAGAAAATGAACGGTGAACACGATTTGGATGCGGCAAACATTACGTTGGATGACCATACGATCAGTTTTTATTATAATTGGTATGGAAATCCGTCAGTGGATGGAGAAATGAAGCACTGGATGCACCCGATAGCCCTTGCTCCGGGACATTCGGGAGATGTCGGTGCCATATCCGGACTTAATGATGACATCGCCTGTAATTTTTATCCGGAACTCGGAACGTACAGCAGCAATGATCCTGAAATCATCCGGAAACATATCCGGATGCATATAAAAGCGAATGTCGGCGTACTGTCTGTCACTTGGTGGGGAGAAAGCGATTATGGCAACCAAAGTGTGTCTCTCCTGCTGGATGAGGCTGCAAAAGTAGGGGCAAAGGTGTGCTTTCATATAGAGCCTTTTAATGGACGCAGCCCGCAAACGGTAAGGGAGAATATTCAATATATAGTGGATACTTATGGTGATCACCCGGCTTTTTACCGTACGCACGGCAAACCTCTTTTCTTTATCTATGATTCTTATCTGATCAAACCTGCCGAGTGGGCGAAGTTGTTTGCTGCCGGGGGAGAGATAAGTGTGCGTAATACCAAGTACGACGGTCTTTTTATTGGTCTGACATTGAAGGAAAGCGAGTTGCCCGACATTGAGACAGCGTGCATGGATGGCTTTTACACTTACTTTGCCGCAACAGGTTTCACAAATGCTTCTACTCCGGCCAACTGGAAATCCATGCAGCAATGGGCAAAGGCACATAATAAATTGTTTATTCCGAGTGTCGGTCCGGGATATATTGATACCCGGATTCGTCCTTGGAATGGAAGTACCACCCGCGACCGTGAGAATGGAAAATATTACGATGATATGTATAAAGCTGCCATAGAAAGCGGTGCTTCTTATATTTCGATTACGTCTTTCAATGAATGGCATGAAGGAACTCAGATAGAGCCGGCTGTCTCAAAGAAGTGCGATGCTTTTGAATATTTGGATTATAAACCATTGGCTGATGATTACTATTTGATAAGAACTGCCTATTGGGTAGATGAATTCCGGAAAGCAAGATCTGCTTCGGAAGATGTTCAATAATATGCTATATCTTGTCGGTTTTACCCATTTGTAATTAAAATGTTCTATATTTGTGATACATAACTCAAATATAGAACATTATGGGTGAACTTTATGGCACATGTGCATTGCTTGCTGCAGTGTTGTTTTTTGTTCTGCTGCAAAAGTTTGAAAGCCGGTTCGGCAAGGTAGACAAAGAGCTTGGCGAGATAAAGAAACGAATGGACGACCTGCTCAAAGCTCAGGAGAAAATGGCTTCCGGCCCTGTAAGGGCCAAAGAGGATGTAACGGCAGAGACTTTGGACAATACGGATATACTGCCTTATGCAACAGAAGAATTGCCCGATTCGACAGTGACAGCCTTGAAGGAAGAGAAAGCTGTCGAAGAAAAAACTGTTGAAGGCATACAGCCCATTATGGCGGAAACTACGCCGCAGAAATTAAACGCTTCCCTTGAAAAAGAATCTGCTGAGGTCACTTTGCAGGAAACTTCTCCGGAAGCTCCTTTCGAAATACTGTCTGCTTCCAAACGGAAGCAGGTTAATTATGAAAAGTTTATCGGTGAAAATCTTTTTGGTAAGATTGGTATTCTTGTATTCGTCATCGGAGTCGGCTTCTTTGTAAAATATGCCATTGATAAAGACTGGATTAACGAAACATTGCGTACCGTACTTGGTTTCCTGACCGGCTCCGCATTGCTGGTGGTTGCCGAACGCCTGCAAAAGAAGTACCGCACATTCAGTTCCTTGCTTGCGGGTGGCGCCTTTGCCGTTTTCTATCTCACAGTCGCCATTGCCTTTCATTTTTATCACCTTTTTCCTCAGACGGTTGCTTTTACTATTCTGATAGCTATAACGCTGTTCATGTCTATCCTGTCCATTCTGTATGACAGGCGCGAACTGGCTATCATCTCACTTGTCGGGGGATTTCTGGCACCTTTCCTTGTTAGCACCGGGAATGGTAACTACCTGGTACTGTTCACTTATATGAGTATCTTGAATCTTGGAATGTTCGGACTGTCCATCTATCAGAAATGGGGAGAACTTCCGGTGATCGCATTTGTTTTTACTTATGTGGTAATAGGAATCTTCCTGTTGACAGGCTTTACTACAGGATCGACACATATTTCCGTCCATCTCTTCATCTTTGCGACGCTGTTTTATTTCATCTTCCTCTTGCCGATATTATCGATACTCCGGGTAGAAGCCGTGAAAAAGAACAGGGGATTGCTGCTGGTCATCATAACCAACAATTTCATTTATCTGTTATTAGGAATCCTGTTCCTGCGTAATATGGGACTGCCGTTTAAATCGGAAGGATTACTGAGTTTATTGATCGCTATCATCAATTTAGTTTTAGTCATCTGGCTACGGATGAGCAAGAAAGATTATAAGTTCCTCATTTATGCGATGTTGGGACTGGTACTGACATTTGTCTCCATCACTATACCTATTCAGCTGGATGGAAATTATATCACGCTGTTTTGGGCAGCGGAAATGGTGTTGCTGTTATGGCTTTACGTAAAATCGAAGATTGGAGTATACGAACGTGCAACACAGGTATTGATGGGACTGACCCTTGTTTCATATCTGATGGATATATATAATGTACTGATGACCTCTTCCTCCTCCGAAACCATTTTCCTGAACAGTTCTTTTGCTACTTCCCTGTTTGTCGGTCTGGCCACCGGAGCATTCGCTTTACTGATGGGGCGTTACCGTTCTCTCTTTACCGAAGCCCGTTATCTGAGATACACTCCCTGGAATTCGATCATGCTTCTTGCTGCTGCCGCCATCCTCTATTATACATTTATGGCAGAGTTTGCCTTGCACTTGGCAGGAGCTACAAGAAGCGGAATGATGCTGGCGTTTACTTCTGCTGCCATCTTTATTCTCAGCTATGCTTTCAAAAAGCGCTTCCCGATAAAACAATACGCAATCCCTTATCTGACAGCTATGGGAATGAACGTGCTGATCTATGCGATCAATATATGGGGAGACCAGTGGGTATACACGAGCCTGACTCCTGCTTTGCTCCGATGGCTTGCGGCAGCGTTTGTTATAGCTAATCTGTACTACGTTGCCCGTCAATACTATACATTAATAGGATTGAAAACTCCTTTCACCGTTTATCTGAATGTCCTGGCGCTCTTCCTTTGGCTGACGATGGCACGTTCTTTCCTCCTGCAAGCAGGAGTAGAGGATTTCGATGCCGGCTTCTCCGTTTCACTGAGTATCGCAGGATTTATTCAAATGGCACTGGGTATGCGTCTGCATCAGAAAGTACTGCGAATCATCAGTCTTTCAACTTTTGGAATCGTCCTGTTGAAGCTGATTCTGAAAGACTTATGGGCAATGCCAACAATCGGTAAGATCATTGTATTTATCATTTTAGGATTGATCCTGCTGATCCTCTCATTCCTTTATCAGAAACTGAAAGACGTACTCTTTAAAAATGATGAAGATGAAACTGATTGAGCAGACTATATAATAAAGTAAAGGCTGCCTGTTCGAAAGTGAACGGCAGCCTTTATTTATTATATTCGTCTTTATTATCTTTATTCCTGTGAAGCTGCGAAGCGTTTCACCTGCTCTTCAATCAGTTCTTTGTCATCGAAATAGTTGATCTTCATAGCCTTCTTCACATCCGCCAATGTTTCGGCAGCGGCAGCTCTGGCTACTTCGCATCCTTTTTGTAGCATCTCGTAAACGGCAGGAATATCCTTGCTGAACTCTTTACGACGATTGCGGATCGGTTCCAGTGTTTCCTGCATGATAGCGTTCAGGAAGCGTTTTACCTTCACATCACCCAGTCCACCGCGTTGATAATGCGCTTTCAGTTCATCCAGATTCGGATAATCCGGCAGATAGCGTTCGAAGTGTTCCGGACGGCAGAAAGCATCCAGGTATGTAAATACGGTATTACCTTCAATCTTGCCCGGGTCCTGAACACGGAGGTGTCCCGGATCGGTATACATACTCATGATTTTCTTCTGAATTTCTTCCGGTTCTTCCGACAGGTAGATACAGTTGCCGAGTGATTTACTCATCTTGGCTTTGCCGTCCGTTCCCGGCAGACGCAGGCAGGCAGCGTTGTCCGGTAACAGGATTTCCGGTTCTACCAGCGTTTCGCCATAGATATAGTTGAAACGGCGGACGATTTCACGAGCCTGTTCGAGCATCGGTTCCTGGTCTTCACCGACGGGGACGGTGGTTGCCCGGAAGGCAGTAATGTCCGCAGCCTGACTGATAGGATAAGTGAAGAATCCTACAGGGATGCTTGCCTCAAAGTTACGCATCTGTATTTCTGATTTCACAGTCGGGTTACGTTGTAAACGGGATACGCTTACGAGGTCCATATAGTAGAAACTGAGTTCGCAAAGTTCCGGAATCTGTGACTGGATGAAGATGGTAGCCTTGGACGGGTCTATTCCACATGCCAGATAGTCAAGAGCAACCTCAATTACATTTTGACGTACCTTCTCCGGATTATCTATATTGTCCGTCAACGCTTGTGAATCGGCAATAAAGATAAACATCTTACTATAATCACCTGCATCCTGCAGGTCAACTCTACGCTTCAATGAACCTACATAGTGTCCGATATGAAGTCTCCCGGTAGGGCGGTCACCGGTGAGTATGATTTTTTCTTTTCCCATTGTTGTTACCTTATTATAATAGATTTAGCGACAAAGATAAGGATAAAAAATGAAAGATGCGTCAAAATGGAGCTACTTCGTTACTAATGCTTACTATTGCTGGCTTTTGGTATCAGATGGCAGGGGGACTGTGTCCGCTTTCACAGCAACAAAGCAAATAAAAGAGAATATTCTTCTTCAAATTCTTTGTAGTTTTAGAAATATGTCGTTACTTTGCACAAATTTTGAAATCGACAATGAATCAACAAGAAATAAGAAGTAAGTATTATCTACATTCGGATGTTTTCCACCCGGAATCAACAACCTTCTTCTTTTTTCTCCAAAAACGATATTTTAGTTCTTTGGTAATGCGTTAATCCTTTTACGAGGGTAACGCATTTTTTTTATTGGCAAAACTTAGAAATAACAACTTACTATAACAACAAAAGAAATGGAAAAGGAAATCAAGAAAGTTCTCGTTTTGGGTTCTGGAGCACTCAAAATCGGACAAGCCGGAGAATTTGACTACTCAGGCTCACAAGCACTGAAAGCTTTGAAAGAAGAAGGTATCAGCTCAGTATTGGTAAACCCGAACATCGCAACCATTCAGACTTCTGAAGGAATTGCCGATAAAGTGTATTTCCTTCCCGTAACTACTTATTTCGTAGAAGAGATTATCAAGAAAGAACGTCCCGACGGCATCCTGCTGGCATTTGGCGGACAGACTGCATTGAACTGCGGCGCCGAACTGTACACACAAGGTATTCTTGATAAATATGGAGTGAAAGTACTCGGTACATCGGTAGAAGCTATCATGTACACGGAAGACCGTGACCTGTTCGTGAAGAAACTGGATGAAATCAATATGAAGACTCCGGTAAGTCAGGCGGTAGAAAGCATGGAGGATGCCATCGCTGCTGCCCGCAAGATCGGTTATCCGGTGATGGTACGTTCGGCTTACGCGTTGGGAGGTCTGGGTAGCGGTATCTGCGCTAACGAAGAAGAATTCCTGAAACTGGCCGAAAGCTCTTTCGCCTTCTCCAAGCAGATCCTGGTAGAAGAATCTCTGAAAGGCTGGAAAGAAATCGAGTTCGAAGTGATCCGCGACGCGAACGACCATTGCTTCACTGTAGCCAGCATGGAAAACTTCGACCCGCTGGGTATCCACACCGGTGAGTCTATCGTAGTAGCTCCGACTTGCTCACTGGACGACAAAGAACTGAAACTGTTGCAGGAACTGTCTACAAAATGTATCCGTCACCTCGGCATCGTAGGTGAATGTAACATCCAGTATGCGTTCAACTCAGATACGGACGACTACCGTGTGATCGAAGTAAATGCTCGTCTGAGCCGTTCTTCCGCGCTGGCATCCAAGGCTACCGGTTATCCGCTGGCATTCGTTGCCGCCAAGATCGCATTGGGTTACTCACTTGACCAGATCGGTGAAATGGGCACTCCGAACTCTGCATACCTTGCTCCGCAACTGGACTACTATATTTGTAAAATCCCTCGTTGGGACTTGACGAAATTCGCCGGTGTATCCCGCGAAATCGGTTCAAGCATGAAGTCGGTAGGTGAAATCATGTCTATCGGCCGCTCTTTCGAAGAAATCATCCAGAAAGGTCTTCGTATGATCGGACAAGGCATGCACGGTTTTGTCGGTAATGATGATGTACACTTCGACGACCTTGACAAAGAACTTTCACGTCCGACAGACTTGCGTATCTTCTCCATTGCACAAGCTATGGAAGAAGGATATTCCATCGACCGCATCCACGAACTGACTAAGATCGATCCTTGGTTCCTCGGCAAGCTGAAGAACATTGTTGACTACAAGGCAAAACTGTCTACATATAATAAGGTGGAAGATATTCCGGCTGACGTGATGCGCGAAGCTAAAATCCTTGGTTTCTCTGACTTCCAGATTGCCCGCTTCGTACTGAACCCGACCGGCAACATGGAAAAGGAAAATCTGGCAGTACGCGCTCACCGTAAAGCCCTGGGCATCCTTCCGGCAGTAAAACGTATCAATACGGTTGCTTCCGAACATCCGGAACTGACTAACTACCTGTATATGACTTATGCAGTAGAAGGTTATGATGTAAACTATTATAAGAATGAGAAATCAGTAGTCGTACTGGGTTCGGGCGCTTACCGTATCGGTAGCTCGGTTGAATTTGACTGGTGCTCGGTGAACGCCGTTCAGACTGCCCGCAAACTGGGTTACAAGTCTATCATGATCAACTACAACCCCGAAACGGTTTCTACTGACTACGATATGTGCGACCGTCTGTACTTCGACGAACTCTCTTTCGAACGTGTACTTGACGTGATCGACCTTGAACAACCGCGCGGTGTGATCGTATCCGTAGGCGGACAGATTCCGAACAATCTGGCTATGAAGTTGTATCGCCAGTCAGTTCCTGTACTGGGTACTTCTCCGGTTTCCATCGACCGTGCCGAAAACCGTAACAAGTTCTCGGCAATGCTCGACCAGCTTGGCATCGACCAGCCGGCTTGGATGGAACTGACCAGCCTTGAAGAAGTGAAGGGATTTGTAGAAAAAGTAGGTTATCCGGTATTGGTTCGTCCTTCTTACGTACTCTCGGGTGCGGCTATGAACGTTTGCTACGATGACGAAGAACTGGAAAACTTCCTGAAGATGGCTGCCGAAGTATCTAAAGAATATCCGGTAGTTGTTTCTCAGTTCCTCGAAAATACAAAGGAAATTGAGTTCGACGCGGTAGCTCAGAACGGTGAAGTGGTTGAATACGCTATTTCCGAGCACGTAGAATTTGCCGGTGTACACTCCGGTGACGCTACACTGGTATTCCCAGCACAGAAGATTTACTTTGCAACTGCCCGCCGCATCAAGAAGATCAGCCGTCAGATTGCTAAAGAACTGAATATCTCCGGTCCGTTCAACATCCAGTTCCTTGCCCGCAACAACGAGGTGAAGGTAATTGAATGTAACCTGCGTGCTTCCCGTAGCTTCCCGTTCGTATCTAAGGTGCTGAAACGCAACTTTATCGAAACAGCTACCCGCATCATGCTGGATGCTCCGTACAGCCAGCCGGACAAGACTGCGTTCGACATCGATTGGATCGGTGTGAAAGCTTCTCAGTTCTCTTTCTCCCGTCTTCACAAGGCTGACCCTGTTTTGGGCGTGGATATGTCTTCTACCGGTGAAGTAGGTTGTATCGGCGACGATTTCTCTGAAGCATTGCTGAACGCAATGATCGCTACAGGATTCAAGATTCCGGAAAAGGCGGTGATGTTCTCTTCCGGTGCTATGAAGTCTAAAGTAGATTTGCTGGATGCGAGCCGTATGTTGTTTGCCAAGGGATATCAGATTTATGCTACTGCCGGAACGGCTGCATTCCTGAACGCTCACGGTGTAGAAACGACTCCGGTTTACTGGCCGGATGAAAAACCGGGTGCTGAAAACAACGTGATGAAGATGATCGCTGACCATAAGTTCGACTTGATCGTCAACATTCCGAAGAACCACAGCAAACGTGAGTTGACGAATGGTTACCGTATCCGTCGTGGTGCTATCGACCATAACATTCCGTTGATCACCAATGCCCGTCTGGCAAGTGCTTTCATCGAAGCATTCTGTGAACTGAAACTGAGTGATATTCAGATTAAGAGCTGGCAGGAATATAAATAAACTGCTTTAGCTGTATATATATTGAGGAGACTCTCTCTTTGGCATACCAAAGAGGGAGTCTCTTCTTTTGTAGATATGACTCTTCTTTTTGTTTGTTGTCTGCGGTGTAATGAGTCGTAAGATAGTGCTAATGTTCTCTTCAGCTCCTTATATACTTGCTTTTTCCTATAAGGAATGTCTTACCCTGGATTTGGTTGACTACTATAAGTATCAACTAAAATGAATAAAAGATGAAAAAGAGTGACATGACCTTTAGTCCTTATCAGCTTGAACTTCTTGGCGATTTCTATCGTTCG
>NZ_JAMOKH010000044.1:0-50150 GCF_023656585.1 Bacteroides sp. B1-V-101
GATAGAAATCGCCAAGAAGTTCAAGCTGATAAGGACTAAAGGTCATGTCACTCTTTTTCATCTTTTATTCATTTTAGTTGATACTTATAGTAGTCAACCAAATCCAGGGTAAGACAAAATATAGAAAGAGAAAATGCAATATAACGATCCCGCTCCGAAGACAGGAACATGCGATAGTTTTATACGTAACAGTAAAGTTCTTATCCTTTTATGTTGCACAACATATAAGAGTGTATTTGATACACCAAACAAAAGTGTTACTTTTACACCCAAAATAAGATAAGCATCTCATTTACATTAAAAATAAAACCATGAAAAAACATTTTCTACTTGCAGGAATTGCCGCGCTGATGCTTGCCGCGTGCAATAACAAGCCGGCTTCCGAGCTGACTTTATCCGGTCTTGACCCGGCAAAATTTCAAACAGAAGTGAACAATGCCCAAACAGCTCTTTATACCTTAAAGAATAAGGCGGGTATGGAAGTATGCATCACTAACTTCGGCGGACGTATCGTGTCCATCATGGTGCCCGACAAGAACGGCAAGATGCAGGATGTAGTTTTAGGTTTTGACAGCATTGCTGATTATATTAATGTACCCAGTGATTTCGGTGCTTCTATCGGCCGTTACGCCAACCGCATCAACCAAGGGCGTTTTGTACTGGACGGAGATACCATCCAACTGCCGCAAAACAACTTCGGCCACTGCCTGCACGGAGGCCCGAAAGGATGGCAATACCAAGTATACGAAGCCAACCTTATCGATCCGACAACACTGGAACTGACTCTTATCTCTCCGGACGGTGACGCGAATTTCCCCGGAAATGTGACTGCTAAAGTAACTTATCAACTGACAGATGACAACGCCATCGACATCAAGTACAGCGCTACTACCGACAAAAAGACAATCATCAACATGACCAACCACTCTTACTTCAATCTGGCTGGTGATCCGTCAAAAACATCGACAGACAACATCATGTATGTAAATGCAGATTACTATACTCCGGTAGACAGCACCTTCATGACAACCGGCGAAATCGCTCCGGTCAAAGATACTCCGATGGACTTCACTACTCCGAAAGCGGTAGGCAAAGATATCAAGGATTACGACTTCGTCCAACTCAAGAACGGCAACGGATATGATCACAACTGGGTGCTCAACACCAAAGGTGACATCTCGCAGGTAGCTGCCAGACTGACGTCTCCCGAAACCGGAATCACATTGGAAGTATATACCAACGAACCGGGTATTCAGGTATACACAGGTAACTTCCTCGACGGAACCGTAAGCGGAAAGAAAGGCATCGTTTACAACCAACGTGCTTCTGTCTGCCTCGAAACACAACACTACCCCGACAGCCCCAACAAAGCCGACTGGCCGTCCGTTGTGCTGGAACCGGGACAAACGTACAACAGCGAATGTATCTTTAAATTCTCGACAGAGAAATAATATTAACTTATAAATCAAATTTATTGTGGAAGCATTAGATTGGCTAGTAATTGGAGTCTTCTTTTTGGCTCTGATAGGTATTATTGTTTGGGTAGTCAGACAAAAACAAAATGACTCGGCAGATTATTTCTTAGGCGGACGTGACGCAACATGGCTTGCGATCGGTGCCTCTATCTTCGCATCAAACATCGGTTCGGAACACTTGATCGGACTGGCGGGAGCAGGAGCTTCAAGCGGTATGGCGATGGCTCACTGGGAAATTCAGGGATGGATGATCCTGATTCTGGGATGGGTATTCGTACCTTTCTATTCACGAAGCATGGTATACACGATGCCGGAATTTCTGGAACGCCGTTACAATCCTCAGTCACGTACCATCTTATCGGTCATTTCTCTGGTAAGTTATGTATTGACCAAGGTAGCAGTGACAGTATATGCCGGCGGACTGGTATTCCAGCAAGTATTCGGCATCAAGGAACTCTGGGGAATCGACTTCTTCTGGATTGCCGCTATCGGACTGGTTGTTCTCACTGCACTATATACGATCTTCGGTGGTATGAAATCGGTACTTTATACTTCTGTACTTCAGACTCCGATTCTTCTGTTAGGTTCGTTGATTATCCTTGTGCTCGGTTTCAAAGAACTGGGAGGCTGGGACGAAATGATGAGAGTGTGCGGTGCTGTGACGGTAAACGATTATGGTGACACCATGACCAATCTGATCCGCAGCAACGATGATGCGAACTTCCCTTGGCTGGGTGCACTTATCGGTTCTGCCATTATCGGTTTCTGGTACTGGTGTACTGACCAGTTCATCGTACAACGTGTACTTTCCGGAAAGAATGAAAAAGAGGCTCGTCGCGGTACTATCTTCGGCGCTTACCTGAAGCTGTTGCCTGTATTCCTGTTCCTGATTCCGGGTATGATTGCTTTCGCATTACATCAGAAATATATCGGTGCCGGTGGCGAAGGTTTCCTCCCAATGCTTGCCAATGGTACTGCCAACGCTGACGCTGCCTTCCCTACTCTGGTAGCTAAATTGCTTCCTGCCGGTGTGAAAGGTCTGGTAGTATGCGGTATCCTCGCTGCCTTGATGAGTTCGCTGGCTTCACTGTTCAACTCATCTGCCATGTTGTTTACAATCGATTTCTACAAACGCTTCCGTCCGGAGACTCCGGAAAAGAAACTGGTGGGTATTGGTCAGATAGCAACTGTAGTGATCGTAATCCTCGGTATTCTCTGGATTCCTATCATGCGTAGCGTAGGTGATGTACTTTATACTTATTTGCAGGACGTTCAGTCTGTATTGGCTCCGGGTATTGCCGCTGCCTTCCTGCTGGGTATCTGCTGGAAACGTACTTCCGCACAAGGTGGTATGTGGGGATTGATCGCCGGTATGATCATCGGTCTGACTCGTCTGGGTGCCAAAGTATATTACAGCAACGCAGGTGAAGTGGCAGATTCTACCTTCAAATATTTGTTCTACGATATGAACTGGCTGTTCTTCTGCGGATGGATGTTCCTGTTCTGTATCATCGTAGTCATCGTAGTCAGCCTTGCCACGGAAGCTCCGACAGCTGAAAAGATTCAGGGACTGGTATTCGGTACGGCAACGAAAGAACAAAAAGCGGCTACTCGCGCAAGCTGGGATCACTGGGATATCATTCATACAGTAATCATCCTTGCTATCACAGGTGCCTTCTACTGGTATTTCTGGTAATTAAATAAATTCATTCAAACGATGAAAAACTATTACAGTTCGAATCCTACCTTCTATCTCGGTATCGACTGCATCATCTTCGGTTTTAATGAAGGCGAAATAAGCCTGCTGCTGCTGAAGAGAAACTTCGAACCGGCAATGGGCGAATGGTCACTGATGGGAGGATTCGTGCAAAAAGACGAAAGCGTGGACGACGCTGCCAAACGTGTACTGGCTGAACTTACAGGTTTGGAAAACGTATACATGGAACAGGTGGGAGCCTTCGGCGCCATCGACCGCGATCCAGGCGAAAGGGTAGTTTCGATTGCCTACTATGCGCTGATCAACATCAATGAGTACGACCGCGAACTGGTTCAGAAGCACAATGCTTACTGGGTAAACATCAACGAACTCCCCGCACTGATTTTCGACCATCCGGAGATGGTCGATAAAGCACGGGAGATGATGAAACAGAAAGCATCTGTCGAGCCTATCGGATTCAATCTGTTGCCGAAGCTGTTCACACTGTCCCAACTGCAAAGTCTCTACGAAGCTATTTACGGCGAACCGATGGACAAACGGAATTTCCGCAAGCGTGTCGCAGAAATGGACTTTATCGAAAAGACGGATAAAATCGATAAACTGGGTTCCAAACGGGGTGCAGCCTTGTATAAATTCAACGGCAAAGCCTACCGCAAGGACCCGAAATTTAAATTATAATCAATATGCTGGAAGAACTGAAAGAAAAAGTATTTCATGCCAATCTCGAATTGGTAAAGCATGGATTAGTCATCTTTACATGGGGAAATGTTTCTGCCATCGACCGTGAAACGGAACTGGTAGTCATCAAACCCAGTGGAGTCAGTTATGATGATATGAAAGCGGAAGATATGGTAGTAGTGGACCTGGATGGCAAAGTCGTCGAAGGACGGCTGAAGCCATCCTCAGATACTCCTACTCACGTGGTACTCTACAAAGCATTCCCCGAAATCGGCGGAGTGGTGCATACCCACTCTACTTATGCTACCGCATGGGCGCAGGCCGGTTGTGATATTCCCAATATCGGGACAACTCACGCTGACTATTTCCATGATGCAATCCCCTGCACAGCGGATATGACGGAAGCTGAAGTAAAAGGTGCCTATGAACTGGAAACCGGAAACGTGATCGTAAAACGTTTCGAAGGCCTGAACCCTGTACATACACCGGGAGTATTGGTCAAGAATCATGGTCCTTTCTCTTGGGGAAAAGACGCACACGATGCCGTACACAATGCAGTAGTGATGGAACAAGTTGCCAAAATGGCAAGCATTGCTTATGCCGTGAATCCCAATTTAACAATGAACCCGTTGCTGGTAGAGAAACACTTCAGCCGCAAGCATGGTCCGAACGCTTACTACGGACAATAAAACGAGTAAAGATTATAAATTAAAAATTAAAACATTATGAATAACGTATTTGATCAGTATGAAGTATGGTTCGTAACAGGAGCACAGCTCTTGTACGGAGGTGATGCAGTAATCGCAGTAGACGCACACTCTAACGAAATGGTTAACGGTCTGAATGAATCGGGCAAACTTCCTGTTAAAGTAGTATACAAAGGAACGGCCAACTCTTCTAAAGAGGTGGAAGCTGTATTCAAAGCAGCCAACAACGATGACAAATGTGTAGGCGTCATCACTTGGATGCATACTTTCTCTCCTGCTAAAATGTGGATTCATGGTCTGCAACAATTAAAGAAACCATTGCTGCACCTGCATACTCAATTCAACAAGGAAATTCCTTGGGATACAATGGATATGGACTTTATGAATCTGAACCAGTCAGCTCACGGCGACCGCGAGTTCGGACATATCTGTACCCGTATGCGCATCCGTCGCAAAGTAGTGGTAGGCTACTGGAAAGAAGAAGAAACATTGCATAAGATTGCTGTCTGGATGCGTGTTTGCACAGGTTGGGCAGACTCTCAGGATATGCTGATCATCCGTTTCGGCGATCAGATGAATAATGTAGCCGTAACCGATGGTGACAAGGTAGAAGCAGAACAACGCATGGGCTATCATGTAGATTATTGCCCGGCAAGCGAGCTGATGGAATATCACAAAGATATCAAAAATGCTGATGTAGATGCTTTGGTAGCTACTTACTTCAATGACTACGATCATGACGCTTCTCTGGAAGACAAATCAACCGAAGCTTATCAGAAAGTATGGAATGCTGCCAAAGCCGAGCTTGCTCTCCGTGCTATCCTCAAAGCGAAAGGCGCCAAAGGATTCACTACCAACTTTGACGATCTGGGTCAGACTGACGGTAGCTATTTCGATCAGATTCCGGGACTGGCTTCTCAACGCCTGATGGCAGAAGGCTACGGATTCGGTGCTGAAGGTGACTGGAAATCGGCTGCTCTTTATCGTACTGTATGGGTAATGAATCAAGGACTTCCGAAAGGCTGTTCATTCCTCGAAGACTATACACTGAACTTTGATGGTGCCAACAGTTCTATCCTACAGTCACATATGTTGGAGATCTGTCCGCTTATCGCAGCTAACAAGCCTCGTCTGGAAGTACACTTCCTCGGCATAGGTATCCGTAAGAGCCAGACTGCCCGCCTTGTGTTCACTTCAAAGACAGGAACAGGCTGCACCGCAACTGTAGTGGATATGGGTAACCGTTTCCGTCTGATCGTAAACGATGTAGAATGTATCGAACCGAAACCACTTCCGAAATTGCCGGTTGCTTCCGCACTCTGGATTCCGATGCCTAACCTCGAAGTAGGCGCAGGCGCATGGATTCTGGCCGGTGGAACTCACCATTCTTGCTTCTCATATGATTTGACAGCAGAATACTGGGAAGATTATGCAGAAATCGCAGGCATCGAAATGGTACATATCAATAAAGATACGACTATCAGCTGCTTCAAGAAAGAACTGCGCATGAATGAAGTATATTATATGCTGAACAAAGCGCTTTGCTAAAAACCAATCACTGAGTTCACTTTTAAAAGTCGGTACCATCTCCATTCTCCTCCTTCGGGAAGGAGGAGTGGTCGAAGACCGAGGTGGTAGGAAAAAGGATGTGTATTCCTATTTTACTGTAAATAACAGAGTTATGTATTCACCTACCACCTCCCCCTACAGGTACTCCTCCTTCCCGAAGGAGGAGATTGGAGATAGAATCGACTTTTTAGTTACATACAATATAGATACTGGTGACTTTTAATTCAACCCGAATTAAAGACACTTCCGGCTTTTGAAAGTAGACTCAGTTTTTGTTCTCCACACTTATTGTTATACCTTAAAATATCGGTTTCAACATGAAATTAGATGCAAAATCAACCATCGAGACAGGTAAAGCCATCCTTGGCATAGAACTCGGTTCTACACGAATAAAAGCTGTTCTGATTGACCAGGAAAACAAACCTATCGCTCAAGGCAGCCACACTTGGGAAAATCAACTGGTCAACGGGCTTTGGACTTACAGCATTGATGCCATCTGGTCCGGACTGCAAGATTGCTACGCCGACCTCCGCTCCAACGTGAAGAAATTATACGACACAGAGATCGAAACACTGGCAGCCATCGGTGTCAGCGCCATGATGCATGGTTACATGCCTTTCAATGAAAAAGAAGAAATCCTCGTGCCTTTCCGCACTTGGAGAAATACCAATACAGGCCGTGCTGCGGCAGAATTATCCGAATTATTTGTCTATAACATCCCTTTGAGATGGAGCATTTCTCATTTGTACCAGGCTATTCTGGACAACGAAGCGCACGTCAAAGACATCAAGTTCCTGACAACTCTTGCAGGTTATGTACATTGGAAAATAACAGGCGAAAAGGTGTTGGGCATTGGTGACGCATCGGGTATGCTCCCCATAGATCCGACTACCAACAACTATTCCGCCGAAATGGTGGCCAAATTCAACAATCTGATTGCTTCGAAAGAATACAGTTGGAAACTGGAAGACATTCTGCCCAAAGTATTGTCGGCTGGTGAAAATGCCGGTGTCCTCACACCGGAAGGCTGTAAAAAGCTCGATGCATCCGGTCATCTGAAGGCAGGAATACCGGTCTGCCCGCCGGAAGGAGACGCAGGCACCGGCATGGTAGCAACCAACGCCGTCAAGCAACGCACCGGCAACGTATCGGCAGGTACTTCTTCTTTCTCTATGATCGTATTGGAAAAAGAGTTGTCGAAGCCATACGAAATGATCGACATGGTCACCACTCCCGACGGAAGCCTCGTAGCCATGGTACATTGCAACAACTGTACTTCGGATCTTAACGCATGGGTCAACCTGTTCAAAGAATACCAGGAACTTCTGGGTATACCTGTAGATATGGATGAACTCTATGGCAAACTTTATAACATTGCCCTTACCGGTGATACCGATTGCGGTGGTCTCCTCTCCTACAACTACATTTCAGGCGAACCTGTTACGGGACTTGCCGAGGGAAGACCTTTGTTCGTACGTTCGGCCAATGACAAGTTCAACCTTGCAAACTTTATGCGGGCTCATTTGTACGCCTCAGTCGGAGTTCTCAAGATTGGCAACGACATCTTGTTCAACGAAGAAAAGATCAAAGTCGACAGAATCACAGGTCACGGAGGATTGTTCAGAACCAAAGGAGTCGGTCAAAGAGTACTTGCAGCAGCCATCAACTCGCCCATATCTGTTATGGAAACAGCCGGTGAAGGCGGTGCATGGGGAATTGCCCTGCTGGGTTCTTACCTGGTAAACAATAAAAAGGGTCAATCTCTTGCCGATTTCCTGGATGAAAGTGTATTTGTCAGCGATGCTGGTGTCGAGGTATCACCCACACCCGAAGATGTAGCCGGCTTCAACACATACATCGAAAGCTACAAGGCAGGTTTGCCTATAGAAGAAGCAGCTGTCAAACTTAAATAATTGACAAATGACAGTTGACAATTGACAATTGGCTGCGCTATTATAACCTGCACAGTAATTGTCATTTGTCAATTGTCAATTGTCAATTCTATTTTATCCTATTATCATGAAAACCACCTCGTTCATACTTGCCCTTATTATATCCATCTCCATCGGAAAAGCCCAGACGAACCATCAGGTCTCTTACTTTTCCCTTCAAGATGTGAAGTTATTAAGCAGTCCTTTTCTGCAAGCTCAACAGACTGATTTACATTATATCTTAGCTCTCGACCCGGACAGATTATCAGCTCCTTTCCTTCGCGAAGCCGGACTGACACCCAAAGCCCCAAGCTATACCAACTGGGAGAATACAGGACTGGACGGTCACATCGGCGGACATTACCTTTCCGCACTTTCCATGATGTATGCCGCCACCGGAGATACGGCGATATACCACCGCCTCAACTATATGCTCAACGAACTACACCGTGCACAGCAAGCTGTCGGCACAGGATTTATCGGAGGAACACCCGGTAGCCTCCAACTTTGGAAAGAAATCAAAGCAGGTGACATTCGTGCCGGAGGCTTCAGCTTAAACGGCAAATGGGTACCCCTCTATAATATACACAAAACGTATGCCGGACTGCGGGACGCTTACCTGTATGCTCACAGCGATCTGGCACGTCAGATGCTGATTGATCTTACCGACTGGATGATTGATATTACTTCCGGTCTTAGCGACAACCAAATGCAGGATATGCTCCGCAGTGAACACGGCGGCTTAAATGAAACGTTTGCGGATGTAGCGGAAATAACAGGCGATAAGAAATACCTGAAACTGGCACGCCGTTTCTCTCATAAAGTCATTCTCGACCCGCTTATCAAAAACGAAGACAGGTTAAACGGAATGCATGCCAACACACAAATTCCTAAAGTAATCGGATACAAACGGGTAGCCGAAGTTTCAAAGAATGACAAAGACTGGAATCATGCAGCAGAATGGGACCATGCAGCCCGTTTTTTCTGGAATACCGTAGTCAATCACCGTTCCGTGTGTATCGGCGGGAACAGCGTACGCGAACATTTTCATCCATCGGACAACTTTACGTCTATGCTGAATGACGTTCAGGGACCGGAGACTTGCAATACTTACAACATGCTCCGGCTGACCAAAATGCTTTATCAGAACTCCGGAGACGTTGACAACTCCAACAAACCGGACCCACGTTATGTAGATTATTATGAACGTGCACTCTACAATCATATCCTGTCATCACAAGAACCGGATAAAGGTGGATTCGTCTACTTTACTCCGATGCGTCCCGGACATTATCGGGTATATTCGCAACCGGAAACATCGATGTGGTGCTGCGTCGGTTCAGGCTTGGAAAATCACACCAAGTATGGTGAATTTATTTATGCGCATCAACAAGATACGCTTTACGTCAATCTTTTTATTCCTTCACAACTGAACTGGAAAGAACAAGGCGTTACATTAACGCAGGAAACTCTCTTCCCCGATGATGAAAAAGTTACCTTACGAATAGACAAAGCCGCTAAGAAGAAACTGACATTAATGATTCGTATACCGGAATGGGCAGGAAATTCAGAAGGGTATGAAATCACCATCAACGGTAAGAAGCACCTTTCTGACATACAGGCGGGAACCAGTACATACCTTCCCCTCCGGCGTAAATGGAAGAAAGGAGATATGATCACCTTTCATCTGCCTATGAAGGTCAGTCTGGAGCAGATTCCCGACAAGAAAGATTACTATGCTTTCTTATACGGTCCCATCGTTCTTGCAGCTTCTACAGGAACAGAAAACCTTGACGGCATCTATGCAGACGACAGCCGCGGCGGTCACATTGCCCACGGCCGGCAAACACCTTTGCAAGAGATCCCGATGCTGATCGGGAATCCCGATTCTATCCGCCATTCTCTTCACAAACTGAGCGGAAGCAAACTAGCTTTTAGTTATGATGGAAACGTTTATCCGACACAAAAGAGTAAATCACTGGAGCTTATTCCGTTCTTCCGCCTGCATAATTCCCGTTATGCCGTTTATTTCCGCCAAGCCAGTGAAGAACAGTTCAAAACGATTCAGGAAGAAATGGCTACAGCCGAACGGAAAGCGACCGAACTGGCGAACCGGACAGTTGACCTGATCTTCCCCGGTGAACAGCAACCGGAATCTGATCATAGCATTCAATATGAAGCTTCCGAAACCGGAACCCACAAAGACCGTCATTTCCGCCGGGCTAAAGGTTGGTTCAGCTATAACCTGAAAATAAAAGAAGAAGCAAGCCAGCTTATGATCACCGTACGGCAAGAAGACCGTAACAAAGCAGTGATCCTGCTGAATAACGAAAAACTGACCGTTCATCCCACTGTGAGCAAAGCCGACAAAGACGGTTTTATCAGACTCTGTTATCTCCTGCCCCGTAAATTAAAAGTAGGAAGCTGCGAGATTCTTTTTAAGCCGGACGGAACAGAATGGACCTCTGCCGTTTATGAAGTACGCTTACTGAAGTAACCGTAAGAACAAGAGAATGATCATCGTAAAAATCAAACTTCTATATAATCATTTAAACAAATTCCATTTATGAAAGCAAAACTATTAGTCAGCACGGCCTTTCTGGCAGCCTCGGTATCTCTTTCTGCACAAAAAAGTGCTACCATCACTGTACATGCCGACCAAGGCAAAGAAATTATCCCGAAGGAAATCTACGGCCAATTTGCCGAACACCTGGGTTCATGTATCTACGGTGGTCTTTGGGTAGGCGAAAATTCGGATATTCCTAATATCAAAGGATACCGCACGGACGTATTTAATGCATTAAAAGACTTGTCTGTTCCTGTTCTCCGCTGGCCGGGCGGCTGCTTTGCAGACGAATATCACTGGATGGACGGTATCGGTCCCAAAGAAAACCGCCCGAAGATGGTGAACAACAACTGGGGAGGAACGATTGAAGACAACAGTTTCGGAACACACGAATTTCTGAACCTTTGCGAAATGCTGGGCTGCGAACCATATATAAGTGGAAACGTAGGCAGCGGCACGGTAGAAGAACTCGCCAAATGGGTGGAGTACATGACTTCCGACGGTGATTCTCCAATGGCAAATCTGCGTCGCAAGAATGGCCGAGACAAGGCATGGAAAGTAAAATATCTCGGTGTAGGAAATGAAAGCTGGGGATGCGGCGGCAGCATGCGTCCTGAATATTATGCCGATCTGTATCGCCGTTATTCTACTTATTGCCGTAACTATGACGGTAATCATCTGTTTAAGATAGCCAGTGGTGCCAGTGATTACGACTATAACTGGACGGATGTACTGATGAATCGTGTCGGTCACCGGATGCAAGGTCTATCCTTACACTACTATACAGTTACAGGATGGAGCGGCAGCAAAGGTGCGGCAACCAAATTCAACAAAGATGATTTTTACTGGACGATGGGCAAATGTCTTGAAGTGGAAGATGTCATCAAAAAACATTGCGCCATCATGGACAAATATGATAAAGACAAGAAGATTGCCCTTTTGCTTGACGAATGGGGCACTTGGTGGGACGAAGAACCAGGAACGGTCAGAGGTCATCTGTATCAGCAAAACACATTGCGTGATGCCTTCGTTGCTTCTTTAAGCCTCGATGTATTCCACAAATATACCGACCGTCTGAAAATGGCGAACATTGCTCAGATAGTCAACGTTCTGCAATCTATGATCCTGACTAAAGACAAAGATATGGTACTTACTCCTACTTATTATATATTTAAGATGTACAAAGTGCATCAGGATGCAACCTATCTTCCACTCGACCTGACTTGCGAGAAAATGAACGTACGCGATAACCGTACAGTTCCCATGGTCAGCGCAACAGCTTCTAAGAACAAGAACGGAGTGATCCATATTTCTCTCTCCAACGTAGATGCAGACAACGCACAGGAAATCACAGTCAATCTTCCGGACGTAAATGCCAAAAAGGCGATTGGAGAAATCCTGACTTCTGCTAATCTGACTGATTACAACTCTTTCGAAAAACCTAATATTGTAAAACCGGCTTCCTTCAAAGAGGTAAAAATCAATAAAGGAATTATGAAGGTAAAACTACCGGCTAAGTCAATTGTTACTTTAGAGTTACAGTAATCTAATAGTAAATACTTACTGTATTATAAACAAGAAGGCTGTTAAAAAGCCTACAAAAAAGATAGCTCTTTTGGATGGTTAATTACACATAAAGAGCTATCTTTGCCAACATTATGAGAAATATGCCAAGTAATTGGCACATTGACAGACTAGCAAATCTATTAATTATTAAAGATATGAACGATAATAAACTTATGAATCGTGCAGCGGATAACATCCGTATTCTTGCTGCTTCAATGGTTGAGAAAGCCAATTCCGGTCACCCGGGTGGCGCCATGGGTGGTGCTGACTTTGTAAATGTACTCTTCTCTGAGTTTCTAGTATACGATCCTGAAAATCCGCGTTGGGAAGGTCGTGACCGTTTCTTCCTTGATCCGGGTCATATGTCTCCGATGCTCTATTCTACATTGGCATTGACAGGTAAGTTCACTTTGGACGAACTAAAAGAATTTCGCCAATGGGGAAGCCCTACTCCGGGACATCCGGAAGTAGACATCATGCGTGGTATCGAAAATACTTCCGGTCCGCTGGGACAGGGACATACTTTCGCTGTAGGTGCCGCTATCGCAGCTAAATTCCTGAAAGCACGCTTCAATGAAGTAATGAATCAGACTATTTACGCATACATTTCCGATGGTGGTATTCAGGAAGAAATCTCTCAGGGTGCCGGACGCATTGCCGGTGCATTGGGACTGGACAACCTGATCATGTTCTACGACTCCAACGATATTCAGCTTTCTACAGAAACGAAAGATGTAACCGTTGAAGACACTGCCATGAAATATGAAGCATGGGGATGGAACGTACTCAGCATCAATGGTAATGATCCTGACGAAATCCGTGCAGCTATCAAAGAAGCTCAGACAGAAAAAGAGCGCCCGACTCTGATTATCGGTAAAACCGTTATGGGTAAAGGCGCACGCAAAGCAGACGGTAGCAGCTACGAAGCCAACTGTGCTACACACGGCGCTCCACTCGGTGGCGACGCCTATGTAAATACAATCAAGAATTTGGGTGGCGATCCTGTCAATCCGTTCGTGATTTTCCCGGAAGTAGCCGAACTGTATGCAAAGAGAGCAGCAGAATTAAAGAAAATCGTAGCTGAAAGATATGCAAAGAAGGCCAAATGGACCAAAGCCAATCCGGAACTGGCAGCTAAACTGGAAGCATTCTTCTCCGGCAAAGCTCCTAAAGTAGACTGGGCTGCCATCGAACAAAAAGCAGGTACTGCCACTCGTGCCGCTTCTGCAACTGTTCTGGGTGCTCTTGCAATGCAGGTAGAAAATATGATCGTTGCTTCTGCCGACCTTTCTAACTCTGACAAGACTGACGGTTTCCTGAAGAAAACTCATTCTTTCAAGAAGGGCGATTTCAGCGGTGCATTCTTCCAGGCCGGTGTATCTGAATTATCAATGGCTTGTATCTGTATCGGTATGTCACTTCACGGTGGTGTGATCGCTGCTTGCGGTACCTTCTTCGTATTCTCCGACTATATGAAACCTGCCGTACGTATGGCTGCTCTGATGGAACAGCCTGTGAAGTTCATCTGGACTCATGATGCATTCCGCGTAGGTGAAGACGGTCCTACTCATGAACCGGTAGAACAGGAAGCTCAAATCCGCCTGATGGAGAAACTGAAAAACCACAAGGGACACAACTCTATGTTGGTACTTCGTCCGGCTGATGCGGAAGAAACGACTATCGCATGGAAACTTGCCATGGAAAATATGTCTACTCCGACAGGTCTGATCTTCTCCCGCCAGAATATCGCCAACCTGCCTGCCGGAACTGATTACGAACAAGCAGCCAAGGGTGCTTATATCGTAGCCGGTTCAGACGAAAATCCGGATGTAATCCTGGTAGCTTCAGGTTCCGAAGTGTCTACTTTGGTAGCCGGTACAGAGTTGCTTCGCAAGGATGGCGTAAAAGTTCGTATCGTATCTGCACCATCAGAAGGTCTGTTCCGCAGCCAGTCTAAGGAATATCAGGAATCAGTTCTTCCGGCTGATGCCAAGATATTCGGTCTTACTGCCGGTTTGCCTGTCACTCTTCAAGGTCTGGTAGGTTGCCACGGCAAAGTATGGGGATTGGAATCTTTCGGTTTCTCTGCTCCTTACACAGTATTGGATGAAAAACTTGGATTTACTGCCGAGAACGTATATAATCAGGTAAAAGCAATGATTTAATGAAAACAATT
Organism: Bacteroides sp. B1-V-101; assembly: GCF_023656585.1. Taxonomy (NCBI): domain Bacteria; kingdom Pseudomonadati; phylum Bacteroidota; class Bacteroidia; order Bacteroidales; family Bacteroidaceae; genus Bacteroides; species Bacteroides sp. B1-V-101. Next base: position 14,386 of record NZ_JAMOKH010000044.1, read on the forward strand.
GGATTAGCATGCGACCACGCCGGTTTTGAACTAAAAGAATATGTTCGCGGCTGGCTGGAAGTAAAAGGCTGGGCTTACAAAGATTTCGGAACCAACTCTGCCGCAAGCGTAGATTATCCGGACTATGCCCATCCGCTGGCCCTAGCAGTAGAATCGGGTGAATGTTATCCCGGTATTGCGATCTGCGGCAGCGGAAACGGAATCAACATGACTCTGAACAAGCATCAGGGAATACGTGCTGCTCTTTGCTGGAATGCAGAGATCGCACATCTGGCCCGTCAACATAATGACGCCAATATTCTCGTGATGCCGGGACGCTTCATCAGCACTGAGGAGGCGGACATGATATTGACAGAGTTCTTCTCAACACAGTTTGAGGGGGGACGCCATCAAAATCGTATTGATAAGATTCCGGTAAAATAATGCCTGAAAATCTATAAAAATAAGGTGGAATATTTAATAAATATCCCACCTTATTTTTAAAACATGAGGCTCAAGGAATATATAACCATAGTCTTTGTCTTCATTTTCCTTCTATATCTTTCTCAAGTTAAAGCCATCTACTATAACACATCTGTTGAAGAAGATTGCTATATACACTTATGACTAAGTTTACCATTGAACAATGTAATAAGACAATCCTATTTCCAAAGAGGGAACAATTAAATGAAATTTTTCACGAGGGCGTATAGACAATTCACCTATACTGGTATTTTTGTGAAGTCCTTTAATTTTAGCATACAAACAATTCACACCCAACCTAATTCCCAAGCGGGAGTCAAAAGCATATTCATAAGCAATCCCCATATTGCCTCCCACTGTCGAACATGTTGTATTATAATTCTCCAACTGCGATATTGTTCCCTTACTTCTATAATTAACATATCCAATACCAGCACTCACATACATAATCCCATCCAAAAATCCAGCCTGCCGTTTAATAAAAGAAATCTGCGGAGCTACATAATAGAACGATTTTTTTTCATTGATTCCCGATGATAGCACTCCATCATGTTTCTTTGTACCATTACTATAGTCATAATAAAACAATCCACATCCTATATTACTGTAAGGGGTATAAGTCATCAATTGTATTGAAGAAACAAAAGGAACATCATTTTTATTATTTCCTATATACCAAGAGCTGCTTCCATTTTTTTGTATACCAGTAAAACCAATCCCTAACCCGACATCCAAGATATATACTCGTTTATATGACTCGTTATTAGTTGAAACATTCAGTGAATCTTTCTGAGCATACAAAGAGTTGATACTGAACATCAAAGATATTAATCCCACTAGCAGGCATTTGTTTTGTTTCATAATAAGTGTGTTTAATAAAAAGAGAAAAAACGAAAGCTCCCTTAATCAATCATCATTTTGTTTCAACCCACAAAAATTTGCTATTTTCAGCAATAGCTATCATAGTTTTTAATCGAGAAACAGCTGATACATCTAAAGATGAAGCATCAATTTGGGCATATACTTGTTTAGTATAATCACGAACAGTTGATTTATCATCCATATTCACTAAACCATTAATATAACTCTCTACAAGCTGAAATTCAGATACTCGCTGAGGAAATTCTTGCTTCATTAAATTCATCAGTTGATCAACAGAAGTACTTTTCTTAACCAGATCCATTATTTCCAGCAATCTTGTCTGAAGCAACAGGGGCATTTCTTCTGTATATCCATAACTTTTCAATTTTTTGTTAGTAGAATTATATAAATAATAATTAGAAAAAGTACCATTAGCTATTACGGGATCTTCCCTCATCATATTATATATTGTCTTATTATGATCATTTCCAATTATTTCATAAGGTCTTAACGGAGCATCGTATACCTTCCAATTTGAACTCAAATGCCACCAATTTCTAGGAAGATCATCATCTGAAGCCGCACAAATAAGTGAGAATACAACAGCCGTAATCAAGCCACCTCTAGGTGTTAAACCTTTATTTACTCCCCAACCATAACCCCAAGCATCTCCTACAAGAAAACGCTTTATTCGATTCCAAAAGGGACCACGAGTCTGTATTTTATTAGCATTCAAGGTTTCTATAAAGTCTATTAACTCTTGAATTTCAACATCTTGTGTTTTTTCTTGATTTTGTTGTGTATTTATAACAACATCATTTGAGTTTGAACAAGAATAAAAACAATTCATTACAAGTAGTAATGAGACACAAAATACAATTTGCTTAATCGTCTTCATAATTTCAATTTTTAAAGTAGGTACTATTAAAGAATTACATTGCATCATTTTTCTATTTGCCATTATACCAAAAGAGAACTATATGATACTAATTTAACACCAAATATATTCGTTATTTTTGTAACGTCCAACTTATTATCGCATAAAGTGTAATAATTTCATCCTCTCCAGTACATTATCCGCCGAGATATTTTATATAATATGCCATTAAGATCAATGAAATGTTCAGTCTAAAATCCTTCACTTACGTTGATTCTAGTGCGTAAAATATCATAGATACAATTATGACACATAGTTTTTTATAATAATCATCTATTTTTTATGCAAACTTCAAGATTACAAAAGAACAATAATATCGTCTTACTATATGACGAAGTTAAAAAACAGAAGTTATGGGTAAACTGAATATGAAAGACTGGATCGGTCAGACGATCCTAAATAAAAAGGTCATTTCCATTCCTATCATGACACATCCGGGCATCGAGCTTATCGGAAAGACGGTTCATGATGCAGTAACGAACGGACAGGTGCATTATGAAGCAATCAAAGCGCTCTGCGACAAATATCCTGCTGCTGCCGCAACGGTTATCATGGATTTAACGGTAGAGGCGGAAGCATTCGGAGCCGAAATTATATTTCCGGAGAATGAAGTACCAAGCGTATCCGGTCGTTTGCTTGCAGACGAAGCTGCCATTGATGCCTTGGAAATACCAGCACTGAATAAAGGAAGGATCGCGCAATATCTCAAAGCGAATATGCTGACTGCAAAGAATATCACAGACCGTCCGGTGCTGGCTGGTTGTATCGGTCCTTATTCATTAGCGGGACGCTTGTATGATATGTCCGAAATCATGATGCTGATTTATATCAATCCCGAAGCAGCCAACACTTTGCTCCACAAATGTACCGATTTCATTATTCGATACTGCATGGCCCTGAAAGCGACCGGAGTGAATGGAGTGGTAATGGCGGAACCTGCTGCCGGATTATTATCCAATGAAGATTGCCTGCAGTATTCTTCTGTATTCGTAAAAGAAATAGTTGAGAAGGTTCAGGATGATCATTTCACCGTTGTACTTCATAATTGCGGGAATACAGGAAATTGCACCCAGGCTATGGTATATACGGGTGCGGCAGCCTATCATTTCGGAAATAAAATCAACATGGAAGAAGCATTGAAAGAAGTTCCTGCCGATGCTCTTGCGATGGGTAATCTTGATCCGGTCAGTCTTTTCAAGATGTCGAGTCCGGAGGAAATGAAAAAAGCGACTCTACAGTTATTGGAAGCCACTGCCGCATATCCGAACTTCGTTCTGTCGAGCGGTTGCGATATACCGCCATATACGCCATTAGCTAATATAAATGCTTTTTATACAGCATTGGAAGAGTTCAATGAAACTCGAAATTAGGCTGTCATTCAGATAATGTCAATTAATAATGATTGAGCAAGAACTCACTTATCAAGACTTACGAATCCCATCGTCCGAAATTTATGAAGCAATGGGATACAAAGATTCTATACCGGATCAGATGGTAATAGATGAGACTAATACGTTGCTAAAACGGGTTATTCCCCTGCTTCGCCCTCGGTTCGCATTCTTCTTTATGGAAGGTACACTTGATATCGAAAAAGAGACTCTTAGCGTACAAAGCATCCATCCACCCACTGTCAATCCTATACAAGACACCATTCCCACACGGAGCCCTGAGCAAAACACTTTTTCTACACAAAGTAAAAGTACCGTTTTCTCTGTTGGTAAAACCATCGCCCGTCAATTAAGAGGATCGGAAGCGTTTGTCTTTTTTGCAGCTACTGCCGGAACTGAGTTTGAGGTATTCCAGCATACGTTGCAACAAGAAGAAGATATGGTCAAAATATACATAGCAGACTCGTTAGGGAGTATTATTGCAGAAAAGACGGCTGATTGCATGGAAGTCGCTTTGGCTGAATATATACGGGAGAAGAACTGGAAACATACCAACCGATACAGCCCAGGATACTGTGGATGGCACGTTTCGGAACAACAAAAACTGTTCCCATTGTTCCCCATAGCTGCTCCCTGTGGCATCCGGTTGACAGATTCCAGCCTCATGGTACCCATCAAATCAGTTAGTGGCGTCATCGGAACGGGCACTAATGTCCGCAAGCTTGAATACACTTGTGGACTGTGCACTTACGAAAACTGTTATCGCAAAAGAAAACACAGATAAATTTGTGATCGGGGGCTTACTAAAAGTCGGTAGTACCACCATTCTCCTCCTTCGGGAAGGAGTGGTCGAAGACCGAGGTGGTAGGTGAAGAAATAAATTAATGATAATAAACAAGTTATATAATTACCTACCACCTCCCCCTACGGGTACTCCTCCTTCCCGAAGGAGGAGACTTAAGATACTATCGACTTTTTAGTCAGCTTTATATCTTCTTTAATGGCCATTAAAGAAGATATAAAGCCCTATCATAGTTACGATAAGCAACCCCCATAAGATAAGTACAATGCGGGCAGGCTTTTCTTCGATCTTCTCCATATTCAATATTGCCGTCTGAGGAGTCTTATCCAATAGACTGACAACTACCATCCCTATCCCGATAATAACGAACAGATAGAAGGATAATAACATAAAATGAGGCCATGCAGAATATTGATCCGCAGGAAATACCCATAGATACAATACACCTACTCCTATACTGAATACCGTCCCCACTGTCAGGGCAGCGTTAGCAGCCAACGTAGTCGTACGCTTCCAGAAAACGCCAAAAAGGAAAACTGCCGCCATAGGAGGTGCAATGAATCCCAATACAGACTGGAAAACATTGAATAAATTCAATCCGTGAATGCTGTCAATGGCAATCGTTATGATTACCGATATCAGAGCACCGGCTACCGTCACCACTTGTCCGACCCAGATGATCTCCTTCTGCTTCGCCTGCGGGCGAATCTTCTTCACATAAATATCCATTGTAAACACGGTACTCAAAGCATTCAATGCCGATCCGATAGTACTGACAAGCGCGGCAGTCAACACAGCCAACACCAGCCCCACCATCCCGACAGGAAACAAATGGGTTACCATCGTCATATACGCCTCATCGGGATTCTCCAACTGCGGAAACAAGGCCAGACAGATGATACCCGGAAGAATATAAAGAGGAACATCCAGTATTTTGAGCCATCCGGTAAAGTTCGTTCCCAACTGTCCTTCTTTCAGACTTTTGGCTGCCAACACAGGCTGTACCATCGACTGATCCGTACACCAGAACCATACTCCCATCACAGGATATCCCAAAATAATCGGCAACCAAGGGAAAGCGGTATCATCATTCGGTCTGAACAGATTCCAGAAGTCTGCCGGAACGGCATCTGTCAGAGCCGATATACCACCAACTTTATAGATTCCTACAATAGCCAACGCAGCCGAAACAAGAATCAACAGGATCATCTGATAAACATTCGTGTAGGCAACCGCTTTCAATCCTCCGAGCATCGTAAAGAATGCGGATATGATCAGCAATATCAAAGCGGATTGCCACATCGGTATATCGAATACCTGACGAATCAGAACGCCACCCGCAAACAATGTCAATGCCAGCCAGGAAATCAAGATTGTAACAATCGTATACCATGCCAAGATATTACGGGTAGACTGTCCGAACCGCTTTCCCATAAACTCCGGCAAGGTGGAAACACGAGAACCCAAGTAACGGGGAGCGAAAACAAAAGCAAGCAGGCATATAAAAACGAAGGCATACCAGGCATAATTGCCCGAAACGATGCCGGTAGTAAATCCGGCACTGGCAGAAGCTATCAACATAGACGGCCCCACATTAGTCCCCCACATGGAGAATCCGATATGGTGCCATCTCAAAGAATGTTCCGCCAAAAAGAGACTGCTCCCCTTCTTTCGTTTGGAACTTGCCCATATACCAATGGCGATAAGAATCAGAAAATAGGCAATCAGAATGCCCCAATCCAGTGTGTCTAAGAATTTCGCATGCATAATTCAAGTATTAACAATTAAAATATTCTTAATCTCTTTTCCCCATCAGCACTTTGGCGACCGCCACGGCAGTATTAGCATTATCACTATACCCGTCAGCACCGATTTCATCGGCAAATCCCTGACTCACGGGTGCTCCTCCGATCATCACTTTCACCTGATCGCGGATCCCCGCCTCTTCCAATGCCCGAATCACATCCTGCATATAAGTCATAGTGGTAGTCAGCAAGGCACTCATACATAAGATGTCCGCTTTGTTTTCCTTCACCGCTTCAACAAACTTGTCGCAAGTGACATCAATACCGATATTAATCACTTCGAAGCCACAACCTTCCAGCATGGAAGCCACGAGGTTCTTTCCAATATCATGCAAATCTCCTTTTACAGTACCGATCACAATTTTCCCGATAGTAGCAGATGCATTCCCCGCCAGTAAAGGTTTCAAAAGTTCCAAAGCTCCTTTCATGGCACGCCCCGCCATGAGAAGCTGAGGAACAAAGGCCTTGCCGTCCTGAAAACGCTGACCGACTTCGCCCATAGCCGTAATCATATAACCATTGATAATATCCTGCGGGAGTACCCCGGCAGCAATGGCATCCTTTGTAACTTCAACAGCCGGTTCCAATTTTCCGGCTACAATGGCATCATACAAAGGTTTCATCCGATCCTCTTCCTGAGACTTTTCTTCTCTGATCCGAATACTTTCCTGTGCATTATCCTGTTCTCCAACGGGTTGATTCGTGTGAACATCTGCAGACACAGACGAAGAAGAGCCGGTATATTCCTCAATGATTCTCATTGCCTGCTCCACTTCCCTCTCATTGTGGAAATCCATTTCCAGATGCACTCCGTCTGCCCCGATATGGTCCAACAAAGGTTTCAGTTCCTCCAGAGTCACCCAGCAAGCCATTACGCTCTTGCCTCCTGCCAGTATCTTCTTATATAAATCGTACCACTTCGGAGAACCTCCCTGCGGCTCGCCGACACCGGGCGTCCATTGGATGGCATTCAGTTCTTCAATCTCCAGCAAGGCGGGAAGGTGATGCATCGCTCCCACTCCATCAAGATGATAGAGCGTATAATCGATTTTCTGACATTGCTCACGAATAAACGGCTGCACAAAACGACGATAATCATCCTGACTGATCATGGTAGAAATATCGCTCTGCAACTTACTCATCTTGCCCGGAGCCCATGAAGAGAAATAGCAGAATGCCATTTCATCCCCTTCACGGATAATGTCGTAGAGTTCATCAAAGACTTTAAAATAGATGTCATTGATCTGCTGCATCTGTTGCTCCAGCACTTCGGGTTGCATCACCGTATCCAGCAATACCATATCCGTACCTTTCAAAGCCGCCAATACATCCAGTCCTTCCATCAGGTCGGGCATACCAACAAAGTAGTTTCCGTTGGCTTTAGCCTTACAGGCTTTCAGAAGTTCTTTATGCAAGAGCCAGTTCGGATGTTCGGGATTGAATACGATCTCATCATTAAAGTTCGGATCGGGATGTATCCAGATCGTATCTTCGCCTCCTTCAAACACTCCGCCCAGAATAGCAGCCAGTGAGCCGGGACCCAACTGAGTATTTGCAACAGGCAGCATATCCGCCATCAGACTACTGTGAGCGACATACCAATCCAGATATTCCGCCCGCCATTGAGGGTCGAACCACTTCTGCGACAAATCCCTTGCCGGAGCAGGTGGAGCAATGTCGGCGTGCGGTTTCACGCCTTCCTGAAAGTGTTCCCACATAGAAAGAATAATTCCTTTATGATTCCACCAATTTATATAACGCTGTTTCGTTTCTTCTAAGTTTGTTTTCCAAGTTTTCATCGCTATTCTTTATTTAGTCCAAAATCCTTTGTAATTATGATCTATGCGCAAGGCAATACTTTTGCTTAAATCCATCTCGTCCGTACAATTCACTTCCTTCGGATAAATCGGGATAACGGCATTCTCACGCACATAAACAGGCATCTCTTCCAAGGGCACATACACCTCTTTCAGCCAGCGTCCGCCTTGCAACCGTTCGCCGGTAAAGAAATTCACCCACTGTCCTTCGGGGAGATAAATGTCGCGACGGTTTTCGCTATTCATCACCGGAGCTACCAGGAAATCATTGCCGAAGTAATATTCGTCATCGATATGCCAGCAGAGTTTATCTTCCGGATGATGCAGGATGAGTGCCTGTAACAATGGCCAGCCACTTTCTACTGCCAGTTTACTTTGCTCTATGATGTAGGGAATCAACGAGTAGCGCAGTTTCCACCACTTCTTCACCAGCGGGGCGATAGCCGGATAATGCCAGGGTTCCCGCTTATTGGTTCCATGATAACGGATGTGTGAGGTGAACACTCCAAACTGGGTCCAGCGCATATAGACGTCATCCGCTACGATTGAGTTCATAAAATTGGGCAAGGTATGGAATCCGGGGACATCATGGCTCCAGAAGGCAAAGCCCGATAAACCGAAGTGCAGGCCTCCTTTGAGTGAACCGGCCATGCCATCCCATGAACTGCAGGAGTCACCTCCCCAGTGCAACGGATAACGCTGGCAACCCGCCCAAGCGGCACGTGCCCAGACAATGCCGTCCCCTGTTACCTCCTTTGTTATTTCGTAAGCTGCTTTCTGATAGAGCAAGGCATACAGGTTATTCAACAGTTCCGGTTTCATGCCCTTGTAGACAGCATCCATGTGGATATTTTCTCCGAAATCGGTTTTAATACAGGTGACTCCCATATCCAGAAGTTGCTTTAATAACCCCTTGTACCATTCGGTTGCCTTCGGATAAGTAAAGTCAATAGTACCCGCATAATCCAGAGCCGAGAAGTTGGAACCGTCCGTATCCTGCTGCTTCGTTAGCGGAGCTATATACTCATTCGCCTTTGCCTCTTCGATCTGTTCCGCATCTTCAGCAACATAAGGTAACTGCCATAGGGACACACGATAACCGTTCTTCTTCAATCTCTGAATGAATCCTTTCGGGTCGGGAAAACGTTCCTCGTTAAACTTCCATTCACACAGCCAGTCGGTTCTGAACCATCCGGTATCCAGATGGATGACATCGCAGGGATAATGTTCGGCACGCATACGGTCGCAGATCTCATTTACTTCGTCGGCACTGAAATAAGTCATCCGGCTCATCCACACTCCGAAACTCCAGAGAGGAGGCATCGAAGGATATCCGGTCAGGTCACGGTAGCCGCGGAGTATCTCTTCCATCGTATCGCCGGCAATGACAAATGCATCCAGCATAGCCTGATCGCTCAGGAACTGTACGGAGCGGGTGGAATGTCCCGCCAGCGAAAGTTTGCTGTGGGCGCAGGTATGGTAGAAAGTCCCGTACATCCGGCTGGAGAGATAGAAAGGTATATTCTTATAGGTACGCCGGTTGTTTACTCCCTGCCCGTCCTGGTTCTTGAGGAAAAGCGTCTGTCCGCTCAAGTCCATTTTGAAGAAACGCTCTCCGGTTCCTGCAAAGCATTCATCCGGCCGGCTCTCGAAAGAAAGGGTGGCACGTTCCTTTTTGCCCGTCCGTTTGCAGAAGGCAATGGGCAGTCCGTCATAGCGGGGAGGCGAGAAATGATCGTATGCTGCCAGGCGGATTTCCCGTTTGCCGTCAGGATACAGAGTGATGTCCAGTGTTTCCTGAGGATCGGGCAGTAACTCGCTCCATCGGTCCAAAGCCGGCTCTTCTACATTGATAGCGGCACGCTTCGTCCCGTCTTGGGTGAAAAGAATCCATTTGCCTCCCTGCTTCTCTACAGACAAAGGTACTCTGCGAATCCGTTCGCTGAATTGCAGCATTTCCGACTGATCTGTCAGTTCATATTCACCAAATCCAAGAAACAGACGGGTAATGCCGATATTATACTGGCGTATGATCAACGTATATTCTTCTCGGGGGACAGCCGTATCCGCAACCATATCATTAGCTAACAGCTGTTTTTGAAAGGGGACCGTGACACAGATATCCCCATCCTTTTCGTAAACGGCTGTCGGTTTACAGGCTTTCCAAAGTGACTCATCCCTTAATAACTCTGTATCGAAATCAAGGAAATCGAACAAATGGTAATTAGTAGGTTTCATTTATGATCTATTATTATTAGTTTTATCTTTATTTATCTATACTCATGCAGACTTCACAAGTCTCTATGGCCCCACTTTTTGCACAGCCCGACACTGCGATAGGCTCAGTGTCGGACTGTACTTACTCCGGTTTTATCCTTCCGGCCTTATTCTTAATGCTTTCTGTCACTTGTGGTCCGTTATTTTTCCATACATTCCGATTGCCGGGACGATTCGAGTCGAAACGTTCAGTCGGACACCAGTTGTTTTCAATCGTATATCCGTCCGTAGCTTCATCCAAATAAATATAAAAGGCCCTGTCATTGGTGGCGTAAGGTGCTTCTTCGAGATGTTCGATCCGATTATTCCGCATCACGGAGCCCGGTTGGTTGGAAAGCGTATAAAGTCCTCCGGCATCATACAGACGACGGGCAAAGTGATGTACGTAGTTGGCTTCTATCCGGTTGTTTTTCATTCCGCTTTCCAGCGATGTCCACCCCCAGCCGACACAAATACCCGAATAATTCAAGTGACAGACTTCATTATGGGAAATGTCGATACCGCTGACGTATCCCGCACCGATCCCCACGCACCCCCAGTCTTCATTGGTCACATCGGTGATCAGATTATTTTTAATGGTAATGTCCGTGCATAGGTTACGTTCTTCCGGAGGGATGAAAGGCACATGCGTCTCAAAACCTCCGTCGGGGAATGCACCAATCAGTATGCCTGTACCGCCGATATCCGAAAAGACACAATTCTCTATGCCGGAAGATGAAACAGCCCATTCATAATCCAGTCCGGTAGATGCCAGATGCCGGAACCTGCAGCGACTGAACGTAAGATGCTCAGTACCCCGTACACGTATTGCCGTTTCGGGGCGTGCAATCCACGCCTGGTTCTCCAGTTCCGCTTTCTCCGGAAGTCCCGGTTCATGCAGTTTATAAGCATCCAGCAGAGGAAAACCTCCTTGCAAAGTGACATGTCCCTGATAGGAAGGACGCATCCATGAAGTATGGGCAAAGGTGATTCCTTCCACTCGAATATGCCGCACCGGGCGTTCCAATGTGCCGTCTACAATCATCAATGTTTCCAGAGCAGGAACGATCACTTCGGCAGTCTCCATATCTTCTTCCGAGCGGGGATAATAGTAGATTGTCCCCGACGGATATTCCTGAAACCACTCTCCGGGTTGGTCCAGCAGTTCCAGAGCATTCGTCAGGCAAAAGGAAGAGTTGCCTTTCTCTCCCCCGATGACGGGCTGAGGCCACGGATGGGCAAACTCCAGATGACTCTCCGGTTCGTGAAAGCGAATGACGGCCTGTTCTCCCCTAACGTCTATACTCTTCACACGCAGAATGGCAATCGCCCAACGTTGATGAACTATCATTTCCAGTCGACGGGCATTGAGGAGGTTTCCGATCTGAGAAGCAGGGATTATTATCGTCTGTTCTTCCGGATTGAAATCAATCATCCGTTCCATCACTCCATCAGGAAACTGTGCCGCTCGCTGGGCCTTGTTGCCGTCTACCCACATCTGGCGGGTTTCTACGATTCTATTTCCAAAGGATGGCGCCTTTGCCACCCATATTTTTGATCTTAATTCCTTTGTAATCCGAGGATCATCACATCCCTTCTTCCATCCGGTCACTGCCACTCCGCCACTGATGACAGGATGCGCATTCTCCACCGCACGGATGAGTGTCGGAGAATCGGGCGTGCCGCTATCCTCCGGTCGGATAAACAAAGGAGCGGACTGTGCATAAACCCCGTCTTCCAAACAGATACAAATTCCTCCGGCCGCCTCGGGACGATTCAGCCTTCTCCATTCACGAGCCTGCTTGATGGCGCGATTCAAGGTAAGATAAGGAGCTTCTTTGGTACCTGCATTCCTGTCACTCCCATGCGGAGAAACATAAACCTCGCCTGCGACGAGAACGGAAAATAAACCTAAAGAAGCCATAAAAAGAAGAACAACGATTGTCTTTTTCATGGTACAAACTCAATGTGCTATTATAGTTAGGACGGGCATACATCAATTTAGTACTCGAATAGGATGAAAATAATAAAAATGCCATTGCTACAATTGGAGTACTTTCAGTATTCAGACTATTCAGTTTTACTCGCAAACGACTTGATAGAAGGGGATAGCGGCTGAAGGCACTATTTTGTACCCTGTCTTTAGGAGCTTCTAAACGGTGCAAGTGGCTTCAGTCCTTTCATCCTCAATAATAAATCCATAGTTAATTGGTTATAGCTCTTTGCATGCAAGTTGTAGCTACTCCGCATGCGAGGTGAATTTTATAAGCTCGGCGCTAAACGTCACTCAGTACCGAGGCGAAGGGTACTCAACACCGAGGGTAAGATTGGTGGGATACCGGCTTACTTCAAATCAATAAACTAACCAATAGTTCAGATAAAAAACAGAAGGTCTGTTTACCTCAAACAGAGCCTGTGTTTATTCCAAACAGAACCTTTGTTTGAGATAAACACAGGCTCTATTAAGTCAGTAACTACCGACGTTCGAATGGATTATTTTTCAGGCTGAAGGGACTGAAGCCACTTGCACCGTTCAGAAGCTCCTAAAGACAGGGTATAAAATGCCCCCTTCAGCCGCTATCCCCTTCTGACTGGGCATTTGCGGACAAGGCTGAAAGGACTGAATACGGAATGTCGTTTCTTTGTTGGCGAGGTCGAGTTTTGCCCCTTTTTGTTCCGAAAAGAAGCAAAAACTTATAATTCAAATCCGTACAAAACGAATTCTATGATCGAATAAACCCGACTATAAACTGATAACAGAAATAGCCACAAACTACAAATTTCAGGAATGTTCCCAGTAGAAATCCAATCAATGATCCTACCCCCGATCTAAGTGCTTGAGAAAACTCTTTATTCCCTAGCAATTCGCCAATAACTGCTCCCAAGAACGGACCGAAAATCACTCCCCAAGGCAGGAAAAGAAGGCCGATAAGGGTCCCGATGATACATCCCCAATTGCCCCATCTGCTACCACCGCTATACTTGCTGCCAAGCATAGGGGTGAAGTAGTCCAAGACTTGCACGACAAGAACAATCAGCAGCCATACAATAAGTTGTGTGGTAGTGTATTGAACCTTATCCGTAAAATGAAGAAGGACCAATCCCAAATAAGCAACGGGAGGACCGGGTAGAAAGGGAAGAATACATCCCATCAGTCCGGTAATGAGGCATAACACACCTAGTATAATCAGAATAATATCTAACATCGTTTTATTGCATTTGAAAGATGTACTTTATATCCGGTGGCAATTTAAGCAAATAAACCGAATCCTCCAAAAAACAATCAGTAACGTCGGGAAGGAGTATAATCAATTCTATAAATACGGTCGAAGAAAGGACTCCATTCATTCTCCGCAATCCCAAGTTGCAGACCGTAGAAATGCGTATCCACTTTTCTATATTCCAGCATCTTGTCAGTCAGTTCCGGCACGGATAAAGGTATCTTAAAATCACTGATCCATAACACATCCGCATTCATATACTCCTTTTTTGACTGAAGCAACCGGAAGATAGCTTGCAGCATTCGGGTAGCATCCGTATCTCCACAAGAGGTGGTGGAGAAAAATTCAAGCAGCCGCGCCCTCTCTCTCCGCACATCAATCGGATTGATGGATACAGAAAAGGCAATAAGGAAACAGTCCCGACGTTGCCTGTCAGCTATTTCCAATATTTTAATCAGCAGCGAATATGCAATCTTTTCCGGTTTCCCGACCATACTTCCGGAAGTGTCCAGACAGACTATCATCGGTCCTTTCTGCGTAGCAGGCTTTATTTCCAGTCGCCGTGCCGGTTGCATGATCTCGGATTTATAGCGGAAGGTCTGAAGTTTTCGGGTAACATATTTATAGACAAACAAGTCTTCCAGCTCATCATCGGCACAATGCGCCAGTTCTGTAGGAAGCAATGCGTTCAGGTCATTCCCTACTGTGATACCCAAAATGTCACTTTTAGAAGAATGCTCCATCTTATATACATTCCCCTGCGCGACATGTAGCTGCTCCTGTCCTTCATCGTCAGCCATACGCCCCATCTTATTGGCAACCTTGACCACTTCCGGATATTCTTTCTGAATGCGGACGATTTTGCGTATCCGCTCAAAATCCACCGTATTCCACATACCGCTCATCAAGCCCCAAGCCTGATAGAACTCGTCTTTCTCTATGTTATTTTGCCGGATATATCCGGGGATATTCCTGAGATTGGCATGAAGTCTGCGTTCGAAATCATCTTTGCGCTGTTCTATCTCCTTTTCCTTTTGCTCCTGCAAATCCCGTTGGAAAGCCTCTTTCCAGTCGTCCACCATCCTCTCCCAGACTTCCTCATCCGCATATTTCCCTTCATTGCCGAACTGCCCCTGATAAAATGCCTTGTCGAAACCATTACCTTCATGTTTGTCGGCAACCTCCTGTAGTAAAGCCTGCCACCCGTCTTTCCGCTTGGTCTCGGACCATTCCAGCACAAGTTCCATTCCTTGCTGTTCCGACTGGCTTTTCTGCATATTGTACTTTTGCTTTTCCAGATTCAGACGGATAAACTGGCTCATTGCATCGTAAAAGATTCGGGCACAAAGTTCATCACTCAGGACTTGTATCTTTATCATCGGATCGTTCATGACGGAAAGCAGGTAAGCGTACAGCGGTTCGTTATCCGCCTCCGCACACTCTCCGGTCGCTACATACTTATCCAGCACCTGCACATAAAATGCAGCATCATATCTAAGACTCATCGCCGTATCTCAGTTTACGGACATCCACACGTGCCCATGCAATCTCTTTACGAAGGGTCGCCACATATTGTGCCACCCCTTTTTTATCTTCTTCGGAAATAAAAATATTCTCAGACAAGTCTTTTACTAATTTCTCAATCCGGCCATGGGCTGTCTCCAACTCCGTCTCATAATCCCGGTCGGTGAGAGTCATATTGCCCAGCCACAACTGCTGTTGCTCTCCCCTCTTCAGCCGACGCATCGGAAAGCGGACACCATTGATATAAAGATTCTTCTCATCCCTGTAAAGTGTCACCCTTTCGGCACCTTGTTCCTTCATTTTGGTGGCATCCGAAAAAGTACGTATAATCGTTCGCTTCGGATTCAGCGGATCGGCATACATGACTCCTGTTGCAGGAACATCCTTCGGACTGTATTCTTTCAGATTCTTATAATCCACAATAAATATGTAGGTATTTCCCGTACCATGATTCTCTATCTGATAGTAGAAATGATCGATGATCATCAAATCATCGTCTCTGCGGTCACCTTTCTGACGGGCTTTCTCCAATGCTTCACACACGCGGCTCACTTTCAGGTCCGACTTTAATGATAAGTTGATAGCGGCTATCTCCTTCACATAAGGAACAAACAGCGCACGGACAACGATCTGCCGGATATCCGCACACTCTTCCGGTTCATTCCACAAGCAGTGGTAAACAGGTAATAAATCTGTCAGACAGACTTCCTTCCGACCATGAATGAAAGCAGAAGCTTTCAGCAGCTTCACGATATTCTTCCAGCGACGGTCACTCACATAGACATTCCGATGTACTTCCGAGCCTTGAATCTCGACTTTCTCCAGGTTCTTACGGATTTCTGTGATGCAGGACAGGACTTCGGCAGATACCTTGATCTGCCGTATCTCTTTCTGCCATCCGGCATATTCCTCATCCGAAATCTGCCACCGACATGCTTCCTGTTCTTCTTCGTCATCATCGTCCAGCAACATTTGATAGAACGCTTCCTCCTGTTTCACGCAAGTGCTGATAATGCGAATCAAGAAACGGTCCCACAAGGCTTCCAGTCCTTCGCCCTGCGTAGGCAGTTCATTACTGGCAGCCACCAGCAGCTTCAACGGAAGTTTCAGTTCCGTATCTCCATTCCGAAACAGCTTTTCATTGATGACCGTCAGCAACGTATTCTGAATAGCCGGACCGGCTTTCCATATTTCATCCAGAAACACGACATCCGCTGTAGGCAGATACCCGTCCACAGCACGCTCGTATTTATCCGATTCCTTCAGACGGCTGATGCTCACCGGACCAAAGATCTCATCAGGTGTGGAGAAACGAGACATCAGGTATTCAAATGCCCTTGCATCTACAAAAGCTCTCTTCAACCGACGGGCCACCATCGACTTTGCCACCCCAGGAGGTCCCAGCAACAAAATACTTTCGCCCGCCAAAGCAGCCAGCAAAGACAAACCGATTTCAGCCTCTTTCTCATATACCCCCCTGTTCATTTCGGACAGCAGCAACTGTATACGTTCTTTTATTTCCATATTATTCTTTGATTCTGCACATAAATAAAGATGTTATTCACCTTACCGCCTATGCATTGTTTGCAGATAAACGGCTTACAAATATACGGTTTTACCTGTCATTAACATAAATACATCTTCTCTAATTCTGTCTTTTATACTCAAGAATTATCTTAAGGCATATTTAATATTGATTATTTATTCACCCAATATGCAATAAAAACAAAAGGAGGTAAATTTCCTTTCTCATTTTCCCCCATTTACATAAATAAAAACTATCTTTGCGATTCAGAATCCCGAAAGACGAAAGAAAATGGAGCAAATAGACAACCTAAAAGAGCTTATCAATCAAGGGGATGTGGACATAGCAATCAAGCAACTGGACCAACTTCTCCAAGACGATTCTGTCGAGAAAGATAAAGATATGCTCTACTATTTACGGGGAAATGCCTACCGAAAAAAAGGAGATTGGAAGCAGGCGCTGGATAACTACCAGTATGCTATCGATCTTAATCCCGACAGCCCCGCTGTTCAAGCCAGAACAATGGCGATAGATATCCTGAATTTCTACCACAAAGATATGTATAATCAATAACCGAATTCAAAGATAACGTAATAAAATAGAGATTATGGCAAAAATTAAAGGAGCAATCGTAGTCGACACGGAGCGTTGCAAAGGATGCAACCTATGTGTAGTAGCGTGTCCGCTCGATGTAATCGCCCTCAACAAAGAGGTGAATATGAAAGGCTATAACTATGCCTGGCAAGTAAAAGAAGATACCTGCAACGGATGCAGCTCGTGTGCAATGGTTTGTCCCGACGGATGTATCTCAGTGTATAAAGTAAAAGTAGAATAAAAGAAAAAGAATATGGCAGAAGAAGTTGTATTAATGAAAGGAAACGAAGCCATCGCCCACGCAGCTATCCGTTGCGGTGCGGACGGATACTTCGGATATCCTATTACTCCCCAATCGGAAGTACTGGAAACGCTTGCCGAACTGAAACCGTGGGAAACAACCGGCATGGTAGTTCTCCAGGCAGAAAGTGAAGTGGCAGCTATCAATATGGTATATGGAGGCGCAGGTAGTGGAAAGATGGTATTGACCTCTTCCTCAAGTCCCGGCGTGAGTCTGAAACAGGAAGGTATCTCCTACATCGCAGGTGCCGAACTTCCTTGTCTGATTGTAAACGTAATGCGCGGCGGCCCCGGATTGGGAACCATCCAGCCGAGTCAGGCGGACTACTTCCAGACAGTGAAAGGAGGCGGTCACGGTGACTACAGACTGATTGCCCTTGCTCCGGCATCCGTACAGGAAATGGCGGATTTCGTTGCACTCGGATTCGAACTTGCTTTCAAATACCGTAATCCGGCTATCATCCTTGCCGATGGTGTAATCGGACAGATGATGGAAAAAGTAGTTCTTCCTGCACAGAAGCCACGCCGCACCGATGCAGAAGTTATCGAACAATGTCCGTGGGCTGCTACCGGAAAAGCGAAAGGTCGTAAACCGAATATTATTACTTCACTCGAACTGAAGCCGGAAGCAATGGAAATCAACAACATCCGTTTCCAGGCTAAATACAAACAGATTGAGGAAAACGAAGTACGCTTCGAAGAAATCAACTGCGAAGATGCAGAATATCTGATCATAGCTTTCGGTTCCATGGCACGTATCGGTCAGAAAGCAATGGAACTCGCCCGCGAAAAAGGAATCAAAGTAGGTATTCTTCGCCCCATCACTTTGTGGCCGTTCCCGACCAAAGCCATTGCCGCTTACGCTGACAAAGTGAAAGGTATGCTCGTTACAGAATTGAATGCCGGACAGATGATTGAAGATGTCCGCCTGGCTGTCAATGGTAAAGTAAAAGTAGAACATTTCGGACGTCTCGGCGGTATTGTTCCCGATCCGGATGAAATTGTAACTGCTCTGGAAGAAAAAATAATCAAATAACGAAACGACGATGAATCCCGATAAAATAAGAAACGTATTGAACATCCTTTTCATGATATTGGCACTTGCCGCTATCATTGTCTACTTTGTAGTAGGAAAGGAAGATTTTAAAATGTTTATCTACGTATGCGGCGCGGCAATCTTTGTCAAGCTGATGGAGTTTTTTATACGGTTCACCAACAGATAAGGAGAAGAAGTTATGACTAAAGAAGAAATAATCAAACCTGAGAATCTGGTTTATAAAAAACCGACTCTGATGAATGATAATGCCATGCACTACTGCCCGGGTTGCAGTCACGGCGTGGTACACAAGCTCGTTGCCGAAGTCATTGAGGAAATGGGCATGGAAGAAAAAACGGTGGGAGTCTCTCCGGTAGGATGCGCAGTTTTCGCCTACAACTATCTGGATATAGACTGGCAGGAAGCCGCTCACGGACGTGCACCTGCAGTAGCTACGGCTATCAAACGCTTATGGCCCGACCGTCTCGTTTTCACTTATCAGGGTGACGGTGACTTGGCCTGTATCGGTACCGCCGAAACAATCCACGCACTGAACCGTGGCGAAAACATTACCATTATCTTTATCAATAACGCTATCTACGGTATGACCGGCGGACAAATGGCTCCGACGACTCTGGTAGGCATGAAGAGTTCTACTTGTCCTTACGGACGTGATGTCGAACTACACGGCTATCCATTGAAGATTACCGAGATTGCCGCCCAACTGGAAGGAACTGCTTATGTTACGCGTCAGTCGGTACAATCAGTGCCCGCCATCCGCAAAGCCAAGAAAGCAATACGCAAGGCATTCGAAAATTCGATGAACGGCAAAGGTTCCAATCTGGTAGAAATCGTATCAACTTGTAGCTCCGGCTGGAAGATGACTCCGGAAAAATCAAATAAATGGATGGAAGAACATATGTTCCCATTCTATCCGCTGGGTGATTTAAAAGATAAAGAATAACGCAAAAGTCAACAGAACAATGAAAGAAGAAATAATTATTGCTGGATTCGGTGGACAAGGCGTATTGTCCATGGGTAAAATCCTTGCTTATTCCGGACTGATGGAAGGAAAAGAAGTGAGCTGGATGCCGGCATACGGTCCTGAACAACGAGGCGGAACAGCCAATGTGACAGTGATTGTCAGCGATGACAAAATCTCTTCACCGATCCTGAGTAAATATGATACGGCGATCATACTGAACCAGCCTTCACTGGAAAAGTTTGAAAGCAGAGTAAAGCCGGGCGGTATCCTGATCTATGACGGATATGGGATTATCAACCCTCCTACCCGCAAGGATATCAAAGTATATCGCATCGACGCAATGGATGCTGCCAACGAAATGAATAATGCGAAAGCCTTCAATATGATCGTACTTGGCGGTTTACTGCAACTCCGTCCTATCGTAACTCTGGAAAACGTCATCAAAGGATTGAAGAAAACTCTTCCGGAACGCCATCACCACTTGATTCCTATGAACGAGGAAGCGATCAAAAAAGGAATGGAATTAATCCACGAAGTTTAATAAATTAAGAGTTTAAAATTGAGAATTGAGAATTATTTGCTAGATAATAGCGCGATGCAACATAATTTTCAATTCTCAATTCTCAATTCTCAATTTAAGTAAGTATCTTTGCCTCCAATTATGAGACGAATCTTACTATTATATATATTATTCTCCGTTGTAGGACTGAGTGCTATCCATGCACAGCTCAACCCTGCCCGCCAACAAATCGACGAGAACGGACGCGACCAATATGGTAATCAGGTAGACCCTGCCATGATTCCGGACAAACTGGATAGTGCCAATGTTGAAGTACAGGGATTGCCACCTACACTCTACATGTGGCGCATTAAAAATCAATTGGGCGACCGGACAATGATTCCGGCAGATACAACTTATCATCACTTTCAGAATACAAATCTTACAGAAGGAATCACCGGACATTATAATTATCTGGCCAACCTAGGTTCACCGCGTCTGTCGCGTATCTTCTTTGAGCGTCGTTATCCGGAGCCAACCATCTTTATGGAGCCTTTCTCCAGCTTTTTCATTCGCCCGACGGAATTTAACTTTACGAATAGTAATGTTCCTTATACTAACCTGACCTATCACAAGGCCGGAAATAAGCAAAATGGAGAAGAACGTTTCAAATCTTATTTTTCAGTCAATGTAAACAAGAAGCTGGCTTTCGGCTTTAATATTGATTATCTGTATGGCCGAGGCTACTATAATAATCAAAATACTTCTTATTTTAATGCCGCGCTTTTCGGTAGTTACATTGGCGACCGCTATCAGGTGCAGGGAATCTATAGCAACAACTATCTGAAAACGAATGAGAACGGTGGTATCACTGACGACCGATACATTACCGCACCGGAAGAAATGGCAGAAGGAAGAAAAGAATATGAATCTGTCAATATCCCTACCGTACTCAATGCCAGTGCCAACCGTAACCATGACTTCTATGTCTTTCTGACACAACGCTATAATCTGGGATTCCACCGGGATATTCCACAGGCAGAAAATGATACGATGCCTGCCAAACAGGAATTTGTTCCGGTCACCAGCTTTATACATACCATTCAGGTAGAACGTTCGCGCCATAATTTCCGTTCGGATGATAATGTAGAAAACTATTACAAGCAAACTCTCCTTGATAAAGAGAATACATTCGTCAGAGACAGTACTGTCTATATCGGAGTCAAGAATACCATAGGTATTGCTTTGCTCGAAGGCTTCAACAAATATGCAAAAGCAGGGTTGACAGCCTTTGCCTCACATAAGCTGAGCAAATATTCATTAATGAGCCTAGACCCGCTAAAGCAGGATAAATACAATGAGACAGAAATCTATATCGGTGGCGAACTGACTAAAAAACAGGGAAACTTTCTTCATTATCACGCAATCGGTGAAGTGGGAATGGCAGGAAAGGCTATCGGACAGTTTGATGTCAAAGGAGATATCGACTTAAACATCCCTTTATGGAAAGATACCGTCAGTGTGATTGCACGCGGAGAAATCAGTAATAAACTTGCTCCATTCTACATGCGTCATTACCACTCCAAACATTTTTGGTGGGATGATGATATGGATAAGGAATTCCGCACCCGTATCGAAGGCGAGCTGAGCATAGCTAATTGGGGGACCCGCTTAAGAGCCGGCGTTGAAAATATAAAGAACTATACTTATTTCAACCAGCAGGCATTACCGGAACAAAAAGGTGGTAGCTTGCAAGTAGTATCAGCTTGCTTCAATCAGGATTTCAAAGTGGGAATCTTCCATCTGGACAATGAAGTGATCTGGCAGAAATCCAGTGATCAGGCTGTACTTCCATTGCCGGAACTTTCGCTGTATCATAACTTCTATATGCAGTTCAAACTGGCGAAAAAAGTATTGAGTGTACAATTAGGTGCTGATGTACGTTACTTCACTAAATATGATGCTCCGGCCTATATGCCTGCTACACAGCAGTTCTACCTGCAACCGGAAGAAGGTAAAGTAGAGATAGGCGGTTATCCGATAGTGAATGTTTATGCTAACTTACATTTGAAACGTACCCGTTTCTATGTGATGATGTATCACGTCAATCAGGGAATGAGCAAACCTAATTACTTCCTGGCACCTCATTACCCCATTAACCCACGTGTGCTGAAATTCGGACTTTCATGGAACTTCTATGATTAACAAAACCTCTATGGCTTATGAAAACGCGCCCGAAATTGAGACTATTCAGATATCTGTTGCCGGTAGTCATTGTATTGGCACTTATCTTCTCTGTCCGCTATTGCGGTAAACAAGAAAAACCTCTGGGGCATCCGCGTGATTACGCAGCCATCGCCAAAGAAGGCATCCTGCATGTAGCCACCGAATATAATTCAATCAGTTTTTATGTAGACAGTGACACTGTCTCCGGATTCCATTATGAACTGATAGAAGCGTTCGCACGTGACAAGGGGCTGAAAACTGAAATCACTCCTGTCATGAGCTTCGACGAACGGCTGAGAGGATTAAGCGACGGACGCTACGATGTCATAGCATACGGAATACTGGCAACCAGCGAACTGAAAGATTCTCTGCTTCTCACCTCCCCCATCATACTCAACAAGCAGGTGCTGGTGCAACGAAAAGCGAACGGGGAGAATGATTCACTTTATATCCGAAACCAATTGGACCTTGCCCAAAAGACACTTCATGTGGTAAAAGGCTCGCCTTCTATTCTACGTATTCAGAATCTGGGAAATGAAATCGGAGATACTATTTATATAAAGGAAATAGAGAAATACGGTTCAGAGCAGTTGATTTCGTTAGTTGCTCATGGAGATATCGATTATGCCGTCTGTGATGAAAGCATTGCCCGTGCAGTGGCAGATTCATTGCCTCAGGTAGATATCAATACCGCAATCAGTTTTACTCAATTCTACTCATGGGCAGTCAGCAAGCAATCACCCGCATTGCTCGATAGTTTGAATACATGGCTGGATAAATTCCAAAAAGAAAAAGAGTATCAAAAGATTTACCGGAAATACTATGGTGATAAATAGATAAAAAATAATACGCCGAAGACTTGACTTTCGCATTTGAATGTCGTATCTTTGTCAACGTAATCATAAAGTAGTTTCAGTTAAACTACACGTAAAGGAGGGAATCACAGTTCCCTCCTTTCTTTTTGTTACAATGAATGAAAATCAGCCTTTTTCCCAGCTTTTTGCTCATTTTACCCCCGAGCTTAGTCCGTTTTACCTCGTTTGTTACCATACTTAACATAGTATCTTATGACTAATTAGATGCTTTGTTATGATTAATCAGATGCTTTGTTATCCATAAACCGATGCTTTGTTCTCCCAAAACAGAAGCTCTGTTTCCGGACAGCTCCCAAGAGTTAACAATCAATAAAGTTGCTCTTGACAAAAATTTGCTCTACTTTTGAAAAAAATTTCCTTTTCGATGTCACGTTTTTAATCCGCCACCGTCTTATCAGTGTAAATGGAACTGAAACAATTTAAAATAACCGTTGTACCCCTTCGAGACAAGCTGCTGAACTACGCCCGAAGGATGACAGATGATCCTTCGGATGCGGAAGATGCCGTACAGGAAGTCATGCTGAAGCTGTGGAATCTGCGCCAGAAGCTAGACGAGTACAGAAGTATCGAAGCCGTAGCCATGACCATGACGCATCATCTCTGCATGGATATGTGGCGTGCCAAACGACCGGACACTCTATCACTCGACCGTGTACAGGCTCCCACCCCTTCGGCTACTCCGGAGCGACTGCTGGAAGAGAAAGATGAGTTCAGATTGATGCGGGAAATTATCGACTCCCTGCCTACGCTGCAACGAACGATTATCCGCATGAAAGACATCGAAGAGTACGAGACGGAAGAGATTGCCGAAATCACCGGCTGCAACGCAGAAGCCATCCGCAGTAATCTGTCGAGGGCCCGCAAGAAAGTAAGGGAAGTCTATTTGCAAACGATACAAGAACGAAAAAGGAGGAACAAAGCATGAAAGATATAGAAACCTTGCTAAACAAATATTTCGAAGGAGAAACCACTTGCGAAGAAGAACGCAGACTACGACGTTTCTTTGCCGAAGGGCTCGTACCGGAACATCTGGAGGTATATCGCCCGATGTTCGCTTTCTTCGAAGCGGAACAGAAGGAACTTGCGGAAATCTCCGGTAAAGGTAATGCCGCCGAGATGCCGGAACTCGCCCCATTCGAGAAAAAGACAAAAACGGTCAGACAGTATCTGACTTACAGTCTCAGTGCTGCCGCTGCCGCCATCCTGCTACTGGTGGGCATCTCCGGTATCTACCGTCATCTATCCCCTGCACCGGCCAACTATGTGATCATTGACGGTAAGGAATATACGGACGTTCATTTAATCCGTGAACAGGCGATGGTCGCCTTTCGTGACGTCAGCCTCAGCGAGGAGGAAGTATTCGCTACTTTATTTGATGAATAATATAAAAACAGCATATAATTATGATGAATAAAATCATTCGTACCACACTAATCACCCTGTTACTTACATTCGCCGCCCATGCGGCCGCCCAACAGGGACTACAGATTGCCACCGTCTTCCAGAAGTACGGAAAGCAAAAAGGGGTAACTATGGTAGAGCTATCCAATGAAATGCTGGAAACTTACCAGATGACTCTTTATAAAAGTCTTGTTTTCAAGGATGCCAGCGATGCACTACCTACGATTCTCCGTTGCCTGGAAGCCGACAAGAAGAAAGCAAAGAAGGTGAAAGAAGTGGTTTCCAACGGGCAAATCAAGTCCGGCTATTACCAACTTCCCCAGCTTAAGGAAGATGTGAACCGCTTTATCCTCTTCAAAACCGGAAAGAAAGATTCGGCTACCCTTATCTATATTGAAGGAGAACTAGATGCCGACGACCTGATCACCATGTTATTCATGAAGAAAGAATAAAAAACAGATAAAGAAATACGAATATGAAAAAACTATTATTACTATGGCTCATGATAGCTCCAATGAGCGGCATGGCACAAAATGAAAGTACACCGCAGGATACAACACTTTACGTCAACGGACGAAAGATCGTAATCAAGGAACAAGGCGACAAGATTAAAGTGAAACTCTACGAAAGCGCATCCGGCGGAGATACGATAACAAACGCGCAAATCTTCGAAGGAGTCTACCTGAACGGGCAGAGTACGGAAAGCCGTACCGTGCTGAGCGCTCTCCCCTTCTCGAAGAAAAACAACAAGAGAAACAGGTTCGAGCCACATGCCGGCGGATTCTACATCGGCTACACCCGACTGTCCAATGACTTCCTCTCATTCAATCCGTCGAACGGTGCCGACCTCAACACCAGTCATTCATGGGAGATAGGCGGCAATCTGTTTACCGGTTCGCACGCCTTTGCACCTACCTATAACTGGGGGATCACCATCGGACTAGGATGGGGATACCGCAGTATGCGCCTGGACGGCAATTATGCTTTTCGTGAAATAGACGGAGTGACTGAAATTTACTCCGGCATGGAGGCAGAAGAACCTACAGAGTACAGCAAAAGCCGTCTGCGCTATTTCTACTTCCGCATTCCGCTCTCCATCGAATGGCAAACACGGATCAACGGCAAAGGTCCTTTGTTTTTTGCTGTAGGTCCCGAAGCCGAAATACGTCACGGATTCAGATCCAAAGCCAAAGTCAATGGATCGAAGAAGACGATTGACAAGGGACTGAACGGGCGCCCGCTAGGTATCAACTTACTTGCACAAGCCGGTTATGCAGATTTAGGAGTGTATATGCGTTACTCCACCTACGGCCTCTTTGAGAAGAACAAAGGTCCCGAACTTTATCCGTTCTCTTTCGGTGTATGCTGGTACTGGTAAAGTAAATACTCAGACCCTTGCCTATTTCTGACAGTTAACAATCAATAAAGTTGTTCTTAATAAAAAATAGCTTTATCTTTGGGAGTTGTTAAAACAAGCACAATAGGTATATTATGAGTGAAAAGATGATTAAATGGGGCTTCATCGGCTGCGGAGAAGTAACCAAAACCAAAAGTGGCCCCGCCTTTCAAAAGGTAGAACATTCTGAAGTAGTAGCTGTAATGAGCCGCGACGGCGCCAAAGCAAAGGCTTATGCAAAAGAAAGAGGAATCAGAAAATGGTATGATGACGCTCAGGAACTGATAGACGATCCGGAAGTAAATGCCATTTATATCGCCACTCCTCCTTCTTCACACGCTACATACGCCATTATGGCTATGAAAGCAGGCAAGCCTGCCTATATTGAAAAACCAATGGCTGTCACTTATGAGGAGTGTACACGTATCAACCGTATTTCTAAGGAAACGGATGTTCCCTGTTTCGTCGCATATTACCGCCGCTATCTCCCCTACTTTCAGAAAGTGAAAGAAATGGTAGAGAACGGTTCTATCGGTAATGTCATCAACGTACAAGTCCGCTTTGCACAGCCGCCACGTGATTTGGATTACAACCGTGAAAATCTTCCTTGGCGTGTACAGGCTGATATTGCCGGTGGCGGTTACTTCTATGACCTCGCCCCGCATCAGATCGACTTGCTGCAAGATATGTTCGGCTGCATCCTCGAAGCCAGCGGATATAAGAGCAATCGTGGAGGGCTTTATCCTGCCGAAGATACGCTGAGCGCCTGCTTCCAGTTCGACAACGGATTGGTCGGCAGTGGTTCATGGTGCTTTGTTGCCCATGATTCCGCCCGCGAAGACCGCATCGAAATTATCGGAGATAAAGGTATGATCTGCTTCTCTGTCTTTACGTACGAGCCGATTGGTCTGCACACCGAACGCGGCCGGGAGGAAATCTGTATCGGTAACCCTGAGCATGTTCAACAACCTCTTATTCAGGCAGTAGTAGATCATCTGCTCGGTAAGTCAGTCTGCTCATGCGACGGAGAAAGTGCTACCTTGACTAACTGGGTAATGGACAAAATATTAGGGAAGCTCTAAGATAAAGCTCCCTCGTTTGTTTCTTAAAATAATTTAATCACTATATTCTATCGTTAGTTTTCTTTATATTTGCGAAAGGTAGCAATAAAAGCAAAACTAACGATATTTATTTTTTATAACTATGACCAAAGAAGAACTAATGAGGAAAGCAATAGAGCTTTCGAAGGAAAATGTTGCTAATGGTGGAGGCCCGTTCGGAGCTGTCATTGCAACAAAAGAAGGAGAAATTATAGCTACAGGAGTCAACAGAGTAACCTCTTCATGTGATCCCACTGCTCATGCCGAAGTTAGTGCCATACGTGCCGCAGCCGCGAAACTGGGAACATTCAACCTCAGCGGATACGAAATCTATACTTCATGCGAACCTTGCCCGATGTGTCTGGGTGCCATCTATTGGGCACGACTGGACAAAATGTATTATGGGAACAACAAGACAGATGCCAAAAACATCGGTTTTGACGATTCCTTTATTTACGATGAGCTGGCTCTAAAACCTGCCGACAGAAAACTTCCCTCGGAAGTATTATTGCACAACGAAGCCATTACAGCCTTTGAAGCCTGGATGTCCAAAGAAGACAAAGTAGAATATTAGCATCTAATCTCACTTAAACTCACTAATACTTAGTAAAATGAAAAGAAAAAACTTTTTGATTCTTCTAGCCGCAGGATGTTTGTTCAGTTGTCAGCAACAGGATGAACTGCAAGAAACAAGTAAAGAAGCAACCAACTTCTCTATCTCTATCGACGACGCTCTCTCTGACCCGCTCACCCGTACCAGCAATGATCTGTTCCCTGCCAGAAATAGCATCACTACAGGAGAAGTTATCTCCATGGCTGCCTCCGGTCAGGACTATACTCCGTTTATTGTTGGCAAAGACAGCCGCGCATGGAACGAAATAGGAACTGCCACAGGCACAGTAACCTTCTACGCCCACTATCCGGCATTGACAGACGAAGCCGCTACCAGATCAGGCGGTAACAAACGCTATTTAAAAGGAGGTCAGGAGCACTTGTTCGGAACAGCGGAAGCAGCTCCGGGCAGCCAGAATGTATCACTGAAATTCAAACGAATGACCGTGCCGGTTATTATACTTGATGAGAACGATCGTCCGTATGAAGGCGAAGCTAAAGTTGAGCTCAGCCTGAAAAACGAAGGTACGCAGGATTTATTGAACGGTACCATAGAAATCAACGAAAATGCGCTGTCAGAGAATATCGAAGTAAAGAAAGTATCCGAAGGCGTTACTACCAATGTTCTCCCGCAAAAGATCAATGCTGGAGAGGAAATAGGAACGATCACTGTCGGAGGAGTCACTCAGAAGATCAGTGCAGTGGAAGATCTTGATTTAAAAGCCGGAAGCACACTTTCTGTCAGATTATCAAAAAGATTCGGAGGTATTATTGATGGCAATGTTCCATTGTACAGATAAGAAGATTGCACTTAAAGGCAATCTTGCAGATTATATAAATAAAAGAACGGGATTCATGATGAATCCCGTTTTTTATTTATACCTAAAAACTATATAAGGCCGGTCATCAGCTCCTAGGAACCGACCGACTTATTTATAGCGTATTATTTTTTATCCCACCATACACGTGATGTCATCTTATCACCGTCGCTGAGTCTCTTTACTGCATCGTTGTAATTAACAGGATTAGCCGTTATCTCGCTTGCCGGATAAATGAAACGACGAGGAATCTCTCCATTTGTCACATTGTTAGGATAGCTGGCTGCATTTCGAGACGGGGTTAATTTAGGATATCCGGTACGACGCCAATTTGCAAAAGCTTCATACTCATTACAGAACGTATGAATATAATATTCCGTATTAATCTGTTCCAGCGCTTTTTCCGTATCAGCATCCAATGGATTAGCATTCAGATAGGCAGTTATCGCATCATCTGTAATCGTAGCTGAGGCTTTTTCATAATAGGAGAATTGTTTCATGGCAGCAGTTACTCCATCTCTATAAAATTTTTCTGCATCTCCTGTATAGAGTCCACGTTTCACTGCATCAGCCAATAATAACAAGTTACCGGCATGAGTGACAAGCATAGAGGGTGAATCCGGGCGTGCATAAACTGTACGGTTAGGAACAGAATATGCTTTTCTCCAATCAACCTGATAGCTTGGAGCTTTACTCAAATCCCAGTCTCCTCCTGACACATCATAACCAACTGGCATACCTTTCTGCTTAGCAGCCGCGTTGTCACCTAAATCAAAATCAGCATCTCCCCATCCCGGTTTAGGATCTCTGGTACAAACTGTAGCAATCAGAGGCAGACGAGGATCGTCCTGAAGGATGTTTATAAATGTTTCGCTGATATAGAACGCCTGAGTATCCAGACTGGAAAATACTTTTCCGTAAGGTTCGGCAGAGTCATCGCTTGGTGAACCATTGGTATGTCTGACGATCGCATTATCATCGTTGCTTACGAACAAGCCATTCGAAACCGCTTTAGCTACCCATGTTTTCGCTTTATCAGGAGCTACTTTGGTCAGGCGCATGGCTACCCGGAGCATCAGTGAGTTTGCAAATTTCTTCCATTTCGCAGCATCACCGTTATAGATAACGTCGGCAGCCCCTATCGTATTACCGGCAGAAGTGCTTAATGCAGCTTGTGCTTCATCGAGTTCTTTCAGCAGGTCATTATAGATTGCTTCTTGTGTATCATATTTAGGATACGGAATCGGATTGGTAGAATACCCCTGCCCTGCTTCAGAATAAGGAACGTCTCCATAAAGGTCAGTCATATTCTGGAACATATATGCTTTCAGAATGCGGCACATCTGATATTCATTCGCATAAGCGGGATTTCCTTCCCAATTATTCATCACATCTATAATATTGCGAATAGCTGCACGCCCACCGGAATAGAATCCTCCCCAATAAGCACCACTATACTGATCGTTCCATGTATAGAAAACTCCATACGCCCAATCTACACTAGCCGTATGCTGTATCATGTTGGCTGTGTAGATACAGCCATTACGCCACACGTCCCAGTCGGAGCCACATATCTGTGCTTCAACCTGAGTAAATTCCATTTTATAATCCACCACTCCGGGATTCAGGTTCATAGGGTCGTTATTCACATCCCCAAAGTCATTACAGCTCGTCGCTAATCCCATCAGACCAAAAGCCGTCAATATATATAAAGTAAACTTTTTCATTGTTACAGTATTTAAGATGTTAGAACTTAACATTTACATTGAATCCCACATTTCTCGTGGCAGGATATCCGTTCAATTCCAGACCTTGAGCATTACCGTTATTATAAGCTGATTCCGGATCAATATTATCCGTATGCTTCAATATAGTCCAAAGGTTACGACCGACTAAAGAAAGGGTTACCCCCTTTATAAGTGTCTGCTTATTCAACCATGCCTGCGGCAAAGTATATCCGACTGACAATTCGCGCAGTTTTATAAAACTCGCATTATAAACAAACTCTTCAGCAATATTCTGACTGGTAATAGCCTGCCAGTAATCTTGTGCAGAAACGGCTACGGTATTCTTCACATAGCCCCCTTTACCATCAGACATTACACCATTGCCCACCATTGTTCCTTTACCGTCAGCACCACGTCCCTGCAAAGTATTCTTGTGCAGACCGTTGCTGTAAAGAGACAGATTGGTTCCGGAGAACATCTTAGCTCCTGCCTTGAAGTCAATCAGGAAAGAAAGAGTTATGTTTTTGTAAGTAAACTCATTGCGCCATCCACCGGTTACCTTATAAACGCCGTTTCCTAATACCTGTACCTCGTCTGAGTGTACAGGAAGACCGTTTTCAAAAATAACTTGTCCATCCGAAGTACGTTTGTATTCATAACCTACTAATTCACCATAAGGATGTCCCAAGATATTCTGAACAGAAACACTACCTACACGTGAATTGGCTCCGTCAAGAGTAAGTCTCTTTATCTTTTCTCCCGTTCCGTCTATTCCCAGATATTTCACATCACTGCTGTTATAAGCGATATTGAATGTAGAATTCCAGTTAAAGTCCTTTGTATGAACAGGAACGGCATTCACCATTACTTCCACACCATTATTTCTGATTTCTCCGACATTCTGGATAGCTGATTCAAAACCGGAAGCACCACTGGTGGTTACCTGCACGATATCATCTTTGGTTGTTTTTACATAATATGCAGCATCCAATGACAGGCGATTATCCAAGAAAGAAAGGTTCAAACCAATTTCCCATTCGGAAATCTGAACCGGTTTCAGTCCTTTGTTAGGTACGGTTGAATTATTGATCGTTACTACAGGCTGTCCGTTCGATTGGTAATTATCCACTTTATAGGTAAGAAGATTCTGATATGCTTTGGTTCCGTTGGATGCAGCTGCATAAGATGCACGCACCTTTCCGAAAGTAAACCAGTCGGGAGTCTTGAATGTATCACTAAATACCCATGACATGCCGATAGAAGGATAGAAATAATGATTATTATCCGGGTCCAGTGTAGAGAACCAGTCATTACGTCCGGTTAAGTTTAAGAATACCTGATTCTTATAACCAAGGTCTGCAGTACCATAGATTGAATTTACCCGGTATTCTGTATATTCTTTCTTATACACATGCTTCGCAGTGTTGCTGCTTGAATAAAAATCGGGCACAAAGAATGAAGAGGCCTTATCATCCAGACCGTATTTCTTTGTAATATTTCTCTGACGATTTCCACCGAAAGTAGCACCGACACTCCAGTCTCCGAATGTCTTATTGAATCCGATCAAATAGTTCAGGTTCATTTCAGAGAAGTTCTGAGTGTATTCCTTTATATAACCGCGTGGATCTTCCGGAGAAGCGGAACCGATTGGCTTCACTTCAGAATATTCCAGATTATAACCGTCACGTGTCACAGCACCCTGAATGTATAACCAGTCAAAAATATCATACTTCAAAGTCATACCACCAGTCAGACGATTACGGTTGGTTTCATTGGTAACCCTGTACTGCAACCAATACGGATTATTGAAATAACCGTTCGTACCGCCTAGCAACTCTTTGCCGTCAGCACCGGTACCCCAGTCACAATCCGGATTTTCACGTTCCATCCAACGGATATCAAATGAATTGGCATGATAAAGAAGTGCGGCATTCGTGTTACTGTTACCATCGGACAAGTTAGAACGACCTTTATTCTTGTCGAATACGTAGTTGGCATTCACCATTAAATGAACTTTTGAAGAAATGTCATAAGTCGTATTCATATTGATACCTTGCTGACTGATGCTGGAATTGGGAAGTATCCCCTTTACCGCCATATTGGAAACACCAAAACGATAGGATATCTTATCGGAAGCACCACTTACTGCCAAAGTTGTTGTATTGTTAATCCCAGTACGATAGAAGTTCTTCCAGTTATCTACAGGAGAATAGGCATATTCGTTCCCCAAGAAGTTTACTGCTTTTTTTCCATCCATTACTTCACCCCAGCTGGATGTTTCCGTTGCTTTTGCCACATCTGCAGAAAGCGGACGGTTACCCTGAGTTCCTTGCCCGTAGACATTCTGGAAATCTCGGTAATCATAAATCACATCAAAAGCCAGGTTATTGTTGAATTCAACGGAGACCGGTTTTCCTTTCTGACCGGATTTAGTAGTAATCAAGATAGCACCGTTACCACCACGATATCCATAAAGAGCGGATGCAGCAGCACCCTTCAACACCTGAATATCTGCAATATCATCCGGATTGATACTTGACAAACCATCGCCCATATCTTTACCTCCCCATTGACCTGCACTACCGATATTAGTATTATCAAACGGAACACCGTCGATAACATAAAGCGGCTGGTTGTTTCCCGTCAAAGAAGCATTACCACGAATTACGACACGGCTACTACCACCCGGGCCAGTTGCATTTCCGGAAACAGAAACACCGGCAATCTTGCCGGAAAGTGCGTTACCAATGTTCGTTGTACGAGCTTCGGTGAAATCTTTTCCTCCTACTGTCGTTGTAGAATAGCCGAGGGACCTTTTCTGACGCTTAATACCCAAAGCTGTCACAACAACTTCATCGAGTGTCTGCGTATCTTCCTGCAAGGTAATGTCTAAAGGTTTACCCGTGAACTTCACTTCCTGTGGAGTATAACCTACATAAGAGATTTGAATCGTTGCTCCGTCAGGAACATTGGAAAGAACAAAATTACCGTCCAAGTCGGTAATTACACCATTTGTAGTACCTTTGACTACAACTGAAGCTCCAATAACCGCTTCACCTGCCTTGTCTTTTACTACACCTTTACACGTACCGTTTTGCTGTGTGACATTCACACTTGTTGCTCCATTCTCAGAGGCTGCATAGGAAATTGCTGCCGGCATGGCACACAAGAGCAACAGCACACTTACTGATTTGAGTGGTTTAAACATAATACTGCTCTTTTAAGGTTAATAAAAATAGTCTGTGTGTAGAGAGGACATCAAAATTTCATAGTTTGGTTCTGACTACGATTACAAAAATATGAAATTATTTTAAATAACAAGAAATTAAGTAGTTTTTTTTCTTTAAACAAAAAGAATAATTATATCCGCTAATAAAATTGCAATATTCGAAACAGAAACAACCTTCTTTGGCAGTAAATGAAAAGATAATAAAGAAATCCCTGGAACCGCTGTAGACACTCAGCATTCCAGGGATTATAGATTATACCCTTATTCAAACTCAGACATCTCTATCAATGGGCAAAATTTCTTCAATATATATATTAGTCATTCATCTCATCTAGGGGGAATGATTGGTAATACGTAGCAACATGTGTCTGGCCCAGATGAATAAGTGGCAAATGATAGTTTTATTGTAGACTCATCTCTCCCCCCTGTACCAGGTCTACGTGATGAACGACTATTTCTAGCACTATTATTGACTGAACTGCCAGAAGAACGACTACTTCCCGAATCTCTATCGCTTCCTGAATCCCTTCTTGAACTATTTCCAGAACCATTATTTTTATTATAATTAGCTTCATTCAAGTCTATAAAAAAATGATATGGCCTAAGCACCTTCTCATAATAACGTGAGAAGCTATAAAGTGGAATACTATTAGAAGGTTTACTATCAAGTGCATAAACATAACAAGCTATCCGTCTATATTTATAATATTCATTACCCTGCCCTAATTCATTCCAATCAGTTGTATAATAAGATTTAACCTTATCTGAGGTAGGTTTTATTTTATATAAGTATTCATATAATGGAATCGTACCGGTTGGATGTTCAGATGCAGAATATACATAGCACAATATTTTGTCATAAGTATATATACCATTGCCTTGTCCATATTCTCTATAATCAGTTGTGTAATAATAGTCTTTTACGGGCCAAAATATATCTCTAGTAGCTCCGCCTCGATCATTGACCGTATGAATTTCACCTTCATAAATATACCTATATAAGGGTATAGGATCCCCGACATCGATATAACTTTTTTCTCTTATATATTTCATTACAGCAGCTTTTAACTGTTCTTTTTTAGCAAAATCCTCTACTAACTCATAAATAGGAATAACAGTTTGGGACTCTGCATCTATTAGTTGCATATTGGTAGTATCACAACTTGATTGCCACACCGAAATATCTATAGATATTGGAGTCTGTGTGTCTGCATTTATACTCCCAACAAAAGGTTTATTAGGATTACCTCCTATTGCCCTATAAACCAGTTCTTGCTCCGTATTATCTTTCAACAATGTTTCATCAATATGACCATCCACATTTATCCCAAAAATCCCTTTAACATGATAAGAGCAGCCTGACTCAACTGTCCTTTTTTTCATAGAAGATGCAACCAAACTACGATACATAATATCTAGACGAGCACCTAATGTTATATTCGTCAAAACATGTGTTCCATAATTATTTATAATATACTCCATATCTTGAGTTTCTAAATCTTTTTTAAATTTATTCGTGAGGTATTTTGACAACATAGCATTAGGAGCAGTCATATATAATTGTTTCATTCTCATAAATAAAGAATAACCAGCTATAGAATATTTAGCAGAATAGTGTTCTGCGCTACTAAAGCTTGATTCCAAATGCCCCTTAAAAGCTGAGATAGAATCTGAATCAGAGTAGAGTTTTAAATGTACACTCAAATTCTTTGTATATTCACCCGCAGAAACTCCAGCTGTCAATCTGCCATCAGTACTAGCTATTAAATCATAATCAACCCTATCATTATAATCTTTCTTTAAAGCTACTGGATCAATAACTTGAGCTTTAGCCGATGTGTTAGTAAAATACTTCCCTGTTATATCGTAACCAAACCCAAGTAAATCATACTTTCTATCTCCACCACTTCGAGTTAAAACATCCATTTGAGAATCCTGAGTATAAACATGCTGTTCTATTATAGCATCTGAACATGCTATACATACTAACAAAAATAAGAAATAATATAGTCGTTTCATAAGAATAAATTTTAGAGTTTTTCTATTACAAAACAAAATCACCGACAAGCACTTCATCCGATAAAACAAATTCTATTTCATAATCTCCTTTATCATAACTTGATAAATCAATGCATAAAGGATACCTATCGAAAGAAACCATCTCATCATAGATTATACTTCCATTACTCTTATTAGAAATATAGACACATACATCTTGCATACTATTTTCACAAACAATATTTAAATGTAAGCCCCCGATAAAGTACCCGTATAAAAAAGAATCGCTATAGCAAATCGAACAAAGCTATAGTGATTCTGTATTTATATTCTTGTTTTTCGTTAGAGTATTATTAGAGTTCTTTGGAGTT
>NZ_JAMOKH010000045.1:0-49963 GCF_023656585.1 Bacteroides sp. B1-V-101
AAGTAAACCGGAGGCAGGAATAATAAATAATAAAGTAAACAGCTGCCAGGGTTAGTAATATTTCTAGTCAACACATAGCAGCTATTAGAGATAAACAAGTCAACCATTATTAGGGAAGTACATCCTATTCTGTCCGACACATAATGAACACTCTAGTATAATAAGTTTCCATACGCTGGAACCAATGTTTTCAAGCGTCCGAAACTTTGGTTTCAAGGCTTTGAAACTTTAGTTTCAAGCTGATGAAACTTTAGTTCCAAGCTGGAGAAACTTTAGTTCCAAGCTGGAGAAACAAAAGTTCCAAGCTGGAGAAACAAAAGTTCCAAGCTGGAGAAACAAAAGTTTCAAACGGGAGAAACTAAAAAGCTCTATATAGAACAACAAACAGACCATAAGGAACCATTGAAAACAAGGCAGTGTGACAGCAAAATTTGCCGTCACACTGCCGTCACCTACTGCCGTCACCTCATTAATCACTCATATTCAAGATATTACCCCCAACAAAGTGACAGATGACAGCAATTTATAGTTTTTATTTTTATAGAGAGACTAGCTGACACGTAAGTATATCATAAGAATGTTAATCCAATTGTTACGGATGGCAGAATTTTTTCTTTTTCAAACTTTGTATAAAGGCTAAATTCTATTCGCTCATCATTGCAAAGAAATGATTAAATGGCTACTTATTTCCCGGAAACAACCCGTATGCTTTCCGTTTCTGTTCCATCAGCTGCCTGGTTCTTTCTCTATGCGGTGATTTTCTATTAGTCTTTCTTCCCAGATAAAAAGGGAATCCGAATCCGACACTTACATTCAGAGCACGGGCGAATGTAGAACTTTTATAGGCTCCTCTCTCCACCTTTTCTCCCGTATAAAGGTTTGTTACATATTTACGATAAGTAAATCTCCCCAATGGCTGTATATAATTGACATTCAACAGTAAAAAACAATTTCGACTGAGCTTATAGTTGGCGGTAATACCTGCCGAAAGAATAAAAGCATCGATACTCTCACTGCCATAATTACTTTCATCATCCCCTCTATACTCTATTCTATATAATTCATTTCCTCCTTTTTTCTTTAGTTCCGCACAAACACGCTGATAGGAAATGCTATTCACACCAATCCCCAAACGAGGATAAAAAGCCCAATGGGAATTTTCAAAGCGATAAGCAACACCAAAATCCAGACAGAGATTAACGTCCGGCTTTTGCGTTCCCGGTATGAGATTATTCACATAATAATCCGCTTCGACTGCATGGACTAATTCAGTATAACAATCCCGCCTATATTTCACGGGAATCCCCAAACGGATATTCGTATACCATCCCCATTTACGCGAAAAGAAATGTTGCAAACGAAGGCTGATAGCAGGAAATACAGATTTCTGATCCGACATTGCCGTGAACATATTTCCCTTCCCCCGATAAGCCAGGTCAAAGTTGGTTCCCACATCCAAGTCTAACTGTAGCAACTTATTCTTGGTAGATGGATCTTTAAGAAACAGACTTTCCTGTGCCTGCGATACAGGCACAACACATGCAGTAAACAATAGCATGGCTAATAAATGTATTTTCTTCATAGACAGCAGATTTAATAGAAAGTAACCGGATCGCTCAGCCGTTCAACCGTTTCACCGCTTTCCATTGTCAGCACTACACGAAAACGGAACTCTCCGCCTGATTGGGGAATGGTCAATAACGCCTTATATATCTTATTTACTTCATCTATCATGGATATAACTCCTCCATTAACAGTAAAATCTGTCTGCTGATCTTAAACAAACGTCTTCGGATAGTCATAAAAGCAGGAAGTGACTTCTGCCCCTGCGGGAAATTCTTCATTAAAAGCTGTTTCCGTAAATATCTGAATCTTTTTGATGCCATCCGATAATACATGGCGAAGATAATGATCGGCGTCATAAGATTCCGGATCTTTTTCCCCCGCATCTGTCAGCAGACGAATCTCCATCATATAAGCTTCTTTGAGAACTTTGTTATCAACAGCCTCCTTAGGTTTCTCACCTGCATTATCCCAATGATATAACTCCACTTCTTTCAAAGTACAGGGAACATCTATCGGTTCAGCCCAATCCTGTTCATCGCAAGTCATGGCTGTCACCACCAGAAACAGTAATGATAGTAGTAGCTGAGTCAAGTGCTTTTTCATACGTATTATTCTATTAGTTTTCACAAAGTTAACCTTTTTCTAATAGAAAAATGCGCCAAAAAGCCTTTTACTGCTTATTGGCGCATTTTTTTCTTGAATTTATATCGGTTAGTCCAGCGTAAACTTCTGAGAGCCGATCAGATTTCCGCCCTCGAAGATATCCAAACGATAGTTTCCGGCATACAAAAACTCTTCCACATCCCAGAATACATTCACGTTCTGTTCCTCACCGTTGTATTCGATATACTTTTTGATGGAGTAAGTCAGTGTACGGTTTTCGTAAGAGAAAGTGTTGGATGCACTCTTGGTCAGTGCGTCATTATCCGGTTTAGTGATACGTATATAGATGGTACGTTCGCCATTCTCTGCCGTAATATTCTTCACGACTGTAAAGCTGATAGCCAGCTTCACGATGTCTTTCACTTTCTTTGCAACCTTCCCCCGTTTATTGCGCGGTTCGATACGGATATTGGTCACATCGAGCTGGGCAGCCAGTGTCACCTTCTTATCCAGATTCTCCTTTTCTTTGGAAAGTGTACTGATTTGCTGTGAAGCAGTGTTGTATTTCTGCGTAACGTCTGCAATCACCTGTTGCTGGCGTTTATTGATTCTGTCCAGTGAGTCTATCTGATTGACGTAGCCTACCAATATCTTACGCAAAGTGGCAAGCTCCTTTTTCAAACGAC
Source organism: Bacteroides sp. B1-V-101 (assembly GCF_023656585.1). NCBI lineage: Bacteria > Pseudomonadati > Bacteroidota > Bacteroidia > Bacteroidales > Bacteroidaceae > Bacteroides > Bacteroides sp. B1-V-101. The sequence continues at coordinate 2,856 of NZ_JAMOKH010000045.1, forward strand.
GGATTTCCGTTGCATTCGAGCTTTTCACGGTACGGAGTTCTTCGAGCAATCGTTGAGTTTTCAATTGTTCCTGCTCCAGCAACAGTGCGAGAGAGTCATTAGTTACCGTAAACTTTAACTCATCATACTTTTGCACAAACTGGCTATACTCATTCTCCAAATCTTCCTTATCCAACTGAAATTCCTGTACCAGCTCGCGATTGGCTTTCTTTTCAGTAAACAACAAATAAGTGATGCCGATAATCGCTATCACCAAAACAGCTACAGCTGCAATAAGAAGGCTTTTTTTGTTCATAGTTCCAATTGTTAATCGATAACGGGCACAAAAGTAATCATTTCGTAACAGAGTAACATAGTCTTGGGCATTTTCTTTAACGAAAATTATTACGGAAAAATTTCTTTAATTAGGATTATCGTTGTAATTTTGTCGCGCTAAAAAGCATGAAATAAATTATCAACTTTTTAAATATATAGTATTATGTCAAAAGTAACCGTAGTAGGCGCAGGTAACGTAGGTGCTACATGTGCAAATGTACTTGCTTTCAATGAAGTAGCAGACGAAGTAGTAATGCTGGACGTTAAAGAAGGCGTTTCAGAAGGTAAAGCAATGGATATGATGCAGACAGCTCAACTGTTGGGTTTCGACACAACTGTAGTAGGCTGCACTAACGACTATGCTCAGACTGCTAACTCTGACGTTGTTGTAATTACTTCAGGTATTCCTCGTAAACCGGGTATGACTCGCGAAGAACTGATCGGTGTAAACGCTGGTATCGTTAAATCAGTGGCAGAAAACATCTTGAAATATTCTCCCAATGCAATCCTTGTTGTTATCTCTAACCCGATGGATACAATGACTTACCTGTCATTGAAAGCTCTGGGCTTGCCGAAGAACCGCATCATCGGTATGGGTGGCGCACTGGACAGCTCTCGTTTCAAATATTTCTTGTCTCAGGCTTTGGGCTGCAACGCCAACGAAGTAGAAGGTATGGTTATCGGTGGTCACGGTGATACTACTATGATTCCTTTGACTCGCTTCGCTACTTACAAAGGTATGCCTGTAACTAACTTCATCTCTGAAGAAAAACTGAACGAAGTGGCTGCTGCTACTATGGTAGGTGGTGCTACTCTGACTAAGTTGCTGGGTACTTCTGCATGGTATGCACCGGGTGCAGCAGGAGCATTCGTAGTTGAATCTATCCTTCACGACCAAAAGAAGATGATCCCTTGTTCAGTATATCTGGAGGGAGAATACGGTGAATCAGACATTTGCATCGGTGTTCCTGTAATCCTTGGCAAGAACGGTATCGAAAAGATCGTTGAACTGGATCTGAACGCTGACGAAAAAGCTAAGTTCGCTGCCAGCGCAAAAGCTGTTCACGGAACAAACGCTGCTTTGAAAGAAGTAGGTGCTCTGTAATTAGCAATCCCCTTACATTTATATAAGCTAAGAAAGGCTGTCCTTCGCTATGAGGGACAGCCTTCTTTCTTTTCTATCCAATAGTTGTCATTCACTCTTTACATTCTGAGAAACCCACATTCCAATGTCCTGTTTACTCAAAGCAGCCGCCATAAGGTCCGGAAACTTATCGGGAGTACAGGCAAATGTCGGCACCCCTATGGAAGCGAGAAACTCAGCATGCCCCTTGTCGTAGGACGGAGCACCGTCATCGTTCAACGCCGGAAGGACAATCAACTGCACACCGCTATTGACCAACGAGACAAATTTCTTTCTCATTTCTCTGGAGTCTCCTCCTTCGTAAAGGTCAGTCACCAACACCATCACCGTGTCCTGCGGACGGGTAATGACTCCCTGACAATAAGTCAGCGCACGGGCTATATCGGTTCCTCCCCCGAGCTGTACCCCGAAAAGCAGATCCACGGGATCTTGCAAATCATCCGTCAGATCAACGACTGCCGTATCAAAAACCACCATACGGGTAGATACCACCGGAATGGATGCCAACACAGAACCGAATATGCCGGAATAAATGACCGACGTCCCCATAGAACCGCTTTGATCCAGACACAGGATAATGTCTTTCATCGCTTTCCGTTTACGCCCGTAGCCAATACGGATTTCGGGAATAATCGTCTTATAGTCCGGTTGGTAGTTTTTCAGGTTCTTGGTAATGGTCGTTTTCCAATCTATCTCATTGTAACGCGGGTTCCTGCGACGGCTGGAACGGTTCAAAGCACCGGTTACCGCCTGTTGCGTAGGAGCCGACAGTTTGCGAAGCAACTCCTCAACCACCTTGCGGACTACCTGGCGTGCCATCTCCTTATTCTTTTCAGGAATCACCCGGCTTAACGACATCAGGGTGGCAACCAGATGAACATCGGGGACGACCGTTTCCAGCATTTCTTTTTCGGTAAGCAGACTGGTCAGATTCAGACGTTTTATAGCATCCCGCTGAATCACTTGTACCACTGTCTGCGGAAAGAACTCACGGATATCTCCAAGCCATCGGCTTACTTTGGGAGCCGAGGAACCCAGCCCCCCTCTTCTGTCACTATCATATACAGCTTCCAGAGAATGGTCTATCCGCTGTTCTTCCAGATTCAATGTCACGCCTGTACCGTCAGCCTCATCGCCGCCCAGTATCAGACGCCACCTTTTCAGTAATTCTTCTTCCATCTTCTTTCCTTTACTTTGTTTCCAGTCCCAATAATTGACGAATCACGGGGATTACCTTCTTTGCTTCTTCCCGATTCAGACACTCATTCTCCGTTACCGAAGCTCCTACGGCAGATGATGTGCCCGTAGAATCCGTACGACGGGCTTTCTCACCCAGCTTACGGCGTTCGGCAGAGGTAAATTCGCTGAAAGTACGCCTCAATACAGGCAACAATTCCATAAATGTTTCTTTGTCCTGCGAACATACCCAGTTATTCACCAAATTCCAGAGACGGTCGTCCAGCAACAGGATCGAACCGGATGAACGCAAAAAGCCTTCGAACCAGTATGCCATATCTGCCGGAGCATTGCCAACAGAAGAATAAAAACTAAGTGTCGTCTCCATCTCCTCTGCGGAGATTTCCCCTTTGTCATTCAGCAGACGGGTAGCATAACCGGACAACAACGGATGCACATTGGCAGAAGAACGTACCTGACCGATGAAATTGCGCCACATCAGGTTCAGTTCTTCCCGATTCAGAATGGAGAGCGCATAGTCCGTGGCAACCAATTTATTCAGAAGATCACCGGCAGCCTCTTCATCGATATTGATACACACCAATACACCACCCGCAAGAATACGGGCAATCATGGCTTCGAGCATATCACCGACCTTCGAGAAATCAAGATCACGCACGTTTCCGTAACGGACGATATTCACCAGATCGGGGACCGCCTCCATCATTTCCAGAATATCGGTAGAAGCAGCCGAAAGACGGTCCAACTGTACGGTCATCGCTTCTACCAGCACCGGAAGATCGGCGGGGAGGACCGTACTCAACAAAGCTGTCAGTTCCGGGATATGCTGAATCTCCGCCATCTGTTTCAACAGATATTTCTGCGTAGCTTCCATCACCGTGTTTCCCCAGATAGCCCGTTCAATGATTTGGATGATTTGTTCCGGTTTGTGATACAAGGTCCATTTTTCCTTGAAAGTACCTTTCCCGTCTATCCGTCCGAGGATAGTCCAGTCGATGCCCAGCAGTTGCAGGCGATGGAAGAAGATACTTCGCTCCAGATCATTCGGCTTGCGGAGGTCTAATATCAGTTCTTTGATCTCGGCGGTGAACGGAACACGCAGACGTTTCTGTATTTTCTCCACGTCTACCAGCAGAGGTACTTTGGGAACGTCATCAGGTACACTTCCCAAGCGGTTGCTGATGATCAGTTCTTCTTTGATAATCTGCAACAAAATATCATCTCCGAAGCCCATCACCGTAGTGACAGCTTCGTTATATTCATTCAGAGAAGGATAAGGCAGATCTCTCAAAGCAGCCGTCACCTGTGCCAGACGGACGGTTTCAATAACATGGGCTACCGAGATATCCATATTCTTCTGCCGCAACAGAGAGGCGATCCGGCTCACCCAAAGCGTGCCATCATCCTCCGGATGATGCCAGAGATAATGATACCAGCCCGGAGATTCGATTCCCGCACCGTACCCGCTGCGGAAAGCAAGCCGGTCATACGTCCACGGAATCCATGTACATTCTACCTTTACTTTGGGAAGTCCCTTCAGTAGTTCATTATCGTCCTTTACTTTGGGCATATCGTCCAGTGCGGGTACATGCCATGCACCACAGACGACGACAATGCGTTCGAAATTCTCCTTCTGTGCCGCACGTATCATTTTACGCATCCACGCTTCACGTATCAGGTCACGCGGAGAGGTGTGCCCCGGAAGTTCTTCCCGGAGAGCAGTCACAGCTTCTTGTACCGCCTGAAAAATATCGGCAGGTTCTTGCCGGTGTTCAATCATAGTTTCCCACCAGGATTCACCATCAGTAAATCCTGCGGCATGAGCCAGCCAGTCGAACGGGTCGCCGGCTTCTGCGACTTCAGCGGTCGTTTCCGTCTCCTGTTCAGAGGTCTTTTGTGCCCGAAGAGCCAGCGAATAGATCAGAGGTAAGTCGAAAAAGCGGAAAGGTATCCGGTTCTGTACGGCATAACGCATCGCCTGCCACTCGGGCGAGAACTCCGCAAAAGGGTAGAACACTGCATTCTGAGGCTCGTCCGGCTGGTATGCCAGCAAAGCTACCGGAGGCGTCATCTGCGGATTTTCCACACAGGCCAGCAGCGCTTCGGCTTCTGCCGGACCTTCTACCAGAATCAGATCCGGTTGCAGTTCCTGCAAGTAGTTCAGCACATTGCGGCACGAGCCGGGACCGTGATGCCTGATGCCTAGTAAATGAATAGCCATTTCTTCCTTTCTTTTTAAATCATATCCCTTGAAGCACGGTAAATATCTTTCCAGCCGTCCCGATTCTTCACGACCGTTTCCATATATTCCTGCCAAACGACTTTATCCTGTACGGGGTCTTTGACCACTGCACCCAAAATACCGGATACGAGATCTTCAGCATGAATTTCTCCGTCACCGAAATAACCTGCCATCGCCAGTCCGTTGTTTACCACCGAAATAGCCTCTGCCGTGCTAAGCGTTCCGCTCGGAGTCTTCAGTTTCGTCTTACCGTCGGCAGTAGCACCCTGACGAAGTTCACGGAAGATAGTAACGACACGGCGAATCTCCTCCAGAGCAGGCTTTTCAGCCGGGAGCTGCATTACTTTCTCAAAACTCTCTACCCGTCGGCGCACAATATCTATTTCTTCATCAATAGAATCCGGCAAGGGAAGAATGACCGTATTGAAACGGCGCTTCAAGGCGCTTGACAGATCATTGACTCCCTTATCCCGATTATTAGCAGTAGCGATGATATTGAAACCGCGGATTGCCTGTACTTCTGTATTCAGCTCCGGGATGGGCAATGTCTTTTCAGAAAGAATGGTGATCAGTGTATCCTGCACATCGGAACCGATGCGTGTCAGCTCCTCAATACGGCCTATCTTACCTTCCTGCATAGCTTTCATTACCGGAGTTTGCACCAATGCCCCCACACTCGGACCTTCCGCCAGCAAACGGGCATAGTTCCATCCATAACGGATCGCTTCTTCACCGGTGCCGGCCGTACCCTGTACTATCAAAGTGGAATCACCGGAAATAGCAGCGGCAATATGCTCGCTCACCCAGCTTTTCGCAGTTCCGGGCAGTCCGTAAAGCAGCAGCGCACGGTCGGTGACAAGGGTTGCCACAGCTATTTCCATCAGACGACGGTTACCTATATATTTAGGAGAAACTTCAAACCCGTTTTTCAATTTACCGCCCATCAGGTAGGTAACCACTGACTGCGGAGACATCTCCCAATTCTCCGGAACGGGATTTGTTTCATTCTGTTTCAACTCGTGAAGTTCTTCTGCAAATTGCTGTTCAGCATGTTGTCTTAATAAAGTGCTCATATCTTTTTTCTGTTTTTATTAGTCATTATTTAATAAGGTATCTATTCTCTGCTTCAAATCCATGTATTCCATCATCAACCGACAAAAACGGGTGGAGGTATTATTCTCCTGTGCGGCCGTTGCAAGCGCTGTCTGTTCGATGAATTTTCTCATCTCGGACGGGAAGTATAATGCCAGTCGTTCGGCTGTCTCCTTAGGAAGATAGTAATTATTCCGAAGTATCCGCTGGAATACACGAGTGGAGAATTTCATTCCCCATCCGATGCCGTCTTCGTTGAACCAGCTATCCGGAATATAGCCGCCTCTCTCCGACTGAAAAGCTATTTCCTCACGTTGGGAGGAAGGCAATAACCCCATCAACGCGTCCGCCATTTTTTCATCCGCATTCTCCTTCAAGGTATAATATGCCCAACCGGAGTCATTGAAATTCAGAATCGGTTTCGACAGGTCGAACAGTTTCTGAAAAGGAGGGTTCTTCGCCAGTTTGCCGGCAGCCTTCTCCGGCGGACAGTCATAAAACTCACTCCAGAAACTTAATGGAACACGTTCCGCCAACTGGCGTAACAAGAAACGATCATCCTTCTCGTTTTTATTGGAACTCACCTCTTCAAGTCCCAGTTTCTTCATTTCAGGGGTAAATTCAATCTTATCATACGACCATCCCAAAAGGAAATTGAAATGTAATTTCCCCCGCAATAATTCTTCGTATATTTTCACCAGTTCGGAGTCCGGCAGGCTACACAATAATCGCCGGGCCGTTTCTTTGACATTACTGCTCCGGTCGGTCGCCACGATCTCTTGCAGGAATGCTTCGTCTGATTTACTCAACCCCCACCGCAAACACTGAATCAGTTCATCCCGATGGGCAGCCGACTCATTCTTCAGTTCGGTCTGCAATAAGGCAAGCCCCTGCTCCGGACTATTTTTCCGCAGATTGGACAACATTCGTTTCCGTTCTTCGTGAGAGGCGGTTTCCCAAGTTTCATTGCCGGATTCTCCCCATACGGGAAATCCCATTTGCGGAAGAAGCCAACGTCCTCTTTGCCCTGTCAGCAGAGACAGCCAGTGCTGTTCCTCATACCTGTAGGGATTATTCCGGTCAAAAGCTCTTCGCAATAAAGTTTGCAGATAGGCAGGAGGGATCAATTTTCCTTTGTCGGCAGCTTTCCGGTAAGCATACAGCAAAAGATACTGATTTTTATTGAGATACAGGGAAGTAAGCAACTCTCCCACTTCACGGAGGAAGTAAGGTTTGTCTTCTTCCGGAGCTTCTGTCACATTGACAACTCCTGCAATGGATTGCGCTTCCACTCCGGCACGTGCAAAGGCAAAGCCCAAAGCGGACTGCTGATAGAAGAGAGCTTCCGCATCCTCTGCTTTCGCCTGAATGTCGCGGAGAGTTTCTTGCAACTCTTCCGGGAAATCAGTCGTTATCAGTTCACGGGTGGCAGTGCCAAGCAATGCCACATTGATGATATGATCAGTTAAGTTCATCTTTCCAAAAATAAAATTCAGATTGATACCAGATTGTTTTCAATTCACAGGAAACGGCGTCTGCCAGCAAAAAAGCCGAGAAGGGTTTTCCGCCTGTTATAGCCAGTATGTCAACACGTGCGGTCTCTTCGATATGCACCGGAACGGCCATACCTCCGGCATCCTGCAGATAGTGCGTATTTCCGCTTGTTACCAGTCTGACATTGTCCACCAAGAGAGGAACTTCCTCCGCAAACGGATGAGTCTGTATAACTGCTCTGTAAGATTGCATGGCAACCGGTATATCGGCACACAATGAAGGCAGGAAGGTACTATCCAGCCATTTCATGTTTTGGGGCAGGGCACGCAAGGCAGCAACGCCCTGATAAAAATACAACTCTCCTTCATAGACACCACCGGGAACCAGATTAAATTCCGGCAACGCTCCGGGAGCCAGAAAGTTTAAATAGAGGGCCATACGGTGACTGGACTTCCCGTACAACCAGAAAGTTTCTGTCCGCAGCTCATTTATCTTCCGGCTTCTGGTATGCAAAACGATCCATTGGTCTGCCACCGGTACACCGGACATCACTTCTTCCTTCGCCTGCGGATATCCTACCTGGGTACGGATTTCCGTTTGCCACTCAGCAGAAAGAGAATCCAGATTCTTATAACTTTCTGTCAGAAGATACAGTTTACTCAATTTGTCGGTAAGCTCATATTTCCAACTGTCTGTATAGTAATTGATTTCCTGTAGCGATCGTAACCTGCCCGCCAATCCGCCGGCCTGCGCATCAATCATCCTGCGGGATATGGGCTCAAATAGTGTATATGCTCTTTCCGGGATATTCAGCAGCCCGTTGCGGAGCAAGTCTTTCATCCAGATCTGAAGGTCATCCATTCCGGCCAGTACCTTCTGATGGCGCACGGCCTGCCTCTTGGCCTGTGCCGCTTCATCCACCGGAGTTTCCGATTTCTCTTTCTGCTCTTTCTTCTCCGCCTTCTCTTCACGTTTGGAGAGCCATGCCGTTACCCAGTCCGGTTCCTCCGCTTCCTTGAAAAGATCAGCATGGGAAGCATACATAAATAAAAGCCCCAACCCATGTTTACACGGAAACTTACGGCTGGGACAAGAACATTTGAATGCAATATTCTTTGTATCAACTACTGTTTGATAAGGCGTTTTTCCACTTCCTTGGCAGTGTCCCCAGATGGCGCGGTCACTATGCTCCAGAAGTACCCACTTAGTCCGGTTCGCCAGCCCTTTTCCTGCTTTGACAGACGCAGCGTCCGGAGCGAGTTGAGTGATTTGTTCTTCTGTCAGATTTAATAACATTATAGTATGTTTATCATGTTTCAAAATGCAAGTATAGCATATTTTCCAAAGAGAAGCATTTAAAAAAAGCTAATTCATTTTGCGTTTTCACAGAAAGCACATACATTTGCATCGTTGTTTATGCAATTATTGTTTAAGTCAACAAGTACAAAAAAATGAACTATTTCAATAAACAATTTATATGATAACGGGGTTATTTAAAAAAGAAGTATCACCTTATTAATATGTAAGATGCGATGAAAAAACTATTTCTTCTGACAATTCTGTTGAGCCTGACTTTTATAGTAAAAGCGCAAAGCTTCCTAAGCCTAGATAGTTGCCGCGCATTAGCTCTTGCCAACAACAAAGATCTGTTGATAAGCAATGAAAAAATAAATGCCGCTCATTATCAGCACAAAGCTGCATTTACCAACTACCTGCCCAGTTTCTCGGCTACGGGAACTTACATGAGAAATCAAAAAGAATTTTCATTATTGAACAATGATCAGAAAGCGGCGCTTTCGGGATTGGGGACCAATTTGGCCGGTCCGATACAACAGACGGCTACAGAGATTGCTACCGCACACCCGGAGTTGAGACCGCTTATCGCTTCTTTAAGTGAAAAGTTAGGAGCTGCCTTGCCCGCCCTCGACCAGGCAGGAAACTCACTGGTGGATGCGCTCCGCACAGATACAAGAAATGTATATGCAGGTGCCATCACGCTGACACAGCCATTATACATGGGCGGCAAAATCCGTGCATATAATAAAATCACAAAGTATGCCGAAGAATTAGCGCAACAGCAACATCAAGGAGGCATGCAGGAGGTTATCATGAGCACTGACCAGGCTTACTGGCAAGTCATATCCTTAGTGAACAAGAAGAAACTGGCCGAAGGCTATCTCAAACTTTTGCAGCAGCTGGACAGCGACGTGGAAAAGATGATTGCCGAAGGAGTTGCCACAAAAGCCGACGGTTTGTCCGTACGTGTGAAAGTCAACGAAGCGGAAATGACACTGACTAAAGTGGAAGACGGATTAAGCCTGGCCCGAATGTTGTTGTGTCAACTATGTGGCATTGATCTCAGCTCTCCTATCACGTTGGCAGACGAAAATATGGAGGACATTCCACTGCTCACACCAGAGACCCACTTCGACATGTCCACCGCTTACGCCAACCGTCCGGAGATACGCAGTCTTGAACTAGCTACTCAGATTTATAAACAGAAAATAAATGTTACCCGCGCCGAACATCTTCCGTCCATTGCGTTGATGGGAAATTATATGGTGACCAATCCTTCCGTATTCAACAGCTTTGAGAATAAATTCAAAGGAATGTGGAATGTGGGCGTTATGGTACAGATACCTATCTGGCATTGGGGGGAAGGCATTTACAAGACCAAAGCCGCCAAGGCAGAAGCACGAATCGCACAATATCAGCTTCAGGATGCGAGAGAAAAGATCGAATTGCAAGTTAACCAATCCGCTTTTAAAGTAAAGGAAGCCAGCAAAAAACTGGTAATGGCAACCAAGAATATGGAAAAGGCTGACGAAAATCTCCGTTATGCCACCTTAGGCTTCAAAGAAGGGGTCATTGTCACCAGCAATGTCCTGGAAGCACAAACGGCATGGCTGTCCGCCCAATCGGAAAAGATTGACGCACAAATCGACGTGAAGCTGACGGAGATTTATCTGAAGAAGTCTTTGGGAACGCTGAAATAATGGACAATTGACAGTTGACAATTGACAATTATAAGACTGAGGTATTCAATCAATTTATCATTCGTAATTTAAAATTCATCAATAATATGGCACCTATAAAATCACAAAACAGCAATATGCTGCTTGCATTTCTTACTTTACTGGGAGTTATTGCCATCGTTGCAGTCGTTGGCTTTTTCATGCTCCGCAAAGGTCCTGAAATTATTCAGGGGCAGGCTGAAGTTACCGAATACCGCGTTTCAAGCAAAGTTCCGGGACGTATACTGGAATTTCGTGTGAAAGAAGGACAAAGCGTAAATGCCGGAGATACACTGGCTATTCTGGAAGCCCCCGATGTAGTGGCTAAAATGGAGCAGGCACGTGCCGCCGAAGCTGCCGCTCAGGCACAAAACGAAAAAGCAATCAAAGGTGCACGTGAGGAACAGATTCAGGCAGCCTATGAAATGTGGCAGAAAGCTCAGGCCGGTGTTACAATTGCCGAGAAATCATACAAGAGAGTCAAGAACCTGTATGAACAAGGAGTGATGCCCGCACAAAAGCTGGACGAAGTAACCGCACAACGCGACGCTGCCATCGCTACTGAGAAAGCTGCCAAAGCACAATATACTATGGCAAAGAACGGTGCGGAACGTGAAGACAAGATGGCTGCCGAAGCGTTGGTGAACCGTGCCAAAGGAGCTGTTGCCGAAGTAGAATCTTACATTAAGGAAACCTATCTGATTGCTCCGGCTGCCGGAGAAGTTTCCGAGATTTTCCCGAAAGTAGGCGAACTGGTAGGCACAGGTGCTCCTATCATGAACATAGCCGAACTCAATGATATGTGGGTGACTTTCAACGTACGCGAAGACTTGCTCAAAAACCTGACTATGGGAGCAGAATTTGAAGCTGTTGTTCCCGCGCTGGATAATAAAACAGTCAGACTCAAAGTATACTATCTGAAAGACTTAGGTACTTACGCCGCCTGGAAAGCAACCAAAACTACCGGTCAGTTCGACCTGAAGACATTTGAAGTCAAAGCTTCTCCGATGGAAAAAGTGGAAAATCTTCGTCCGGGTATGTCCGTTATCATTAACAAATAATCATGAAAGAGAGAAAGAAGAAATATGTAGCCTTATGGCAAGTCATGCAGAGGGAGTGCAGGCGGTTAGTATCACGCCCGCTCTATCTCTTTTGCATGGTCATCGCTCCATTGTTCTGCTACCTATTTTTCACGACCCTGATGGATTCGGGACTTCCGCAGAATCTTCCGGCGGGCGTGGTAGACATGGACGACTCGTCTACTTCACGCAACATTGTCCGCAATCTGGATGCTTTCTCGCAAACAGGTGTCGTAGCTCATTACAGCAATGTGACGGATGCGCGTATCGCTGTGCAGGAAGGCAAGATCTACGGTTTCTTCTATATCCCGAAAGGCTTGTCGGCAGAGGCACAAAGCCAACGGCAGCCCAAAATCTCTTTCTACACCAATTACTCCTATCTGATTGCAGGTTCTTTACTATTCAGAGACATGAAAATGATGGGAGAACTCACCGCCGGCTCTGCGGCTAGGAGCGTACTGTACGCCAAAGGGGCTACGGAAGATCAGGCAATGGGGTTCCTGCAACCGATCGTGATTGACACGCATCCACTGAACAATCCGTGGCTGAACTATTCGGTATACCTGTGCAATACACTGATACCGGGAGTACTCATGTTGCTCATCTTCATGGTCACCGTTTATTCTATTGGTGTAGAAATCAAAGACCGCACTGCCCGTGAATGGTTGCGGATGAGCAACAACTCCATTTACATCGCACTGGCAGGCAAACTGCTTCCGCATACGGTGGTCTTTTTCATAATGGGGATATTCTATAATGTATACCTGTATGGTTTTCTGCATTTCCCCTGCAATAGTGGCATCTTCCCGATGATATTCGCCACGCTCTGCCTTGTATTGGCATCCCAGTGTTGCGGCATCGTCATGATAGGTACACTGCCTACACTCCGCCTCGGATTAAGTTTTGCCTCCTTGTGGGGAGTGATTTCATTCTCCATCTCCGGTTTTTCTTTTCCGGTGATGGCAATGAATCCTGTTTTGCAGGCCTTGAGCAACCTGTTTCCGTTACGTCATTATTTCCTGATTTATGTAGATCAGGCGCTCAACGGATACAGCATGGCTTACTCATGGTCCAACTATATGGCATTATTAATATTCATGATGCTTCCCTTCTTTGTGGTTCACCGCTTGAAAGAAGCATTGGTTTACTATAAATACATACCCTGATGAAAGATATAAAATTTAAAGACAAGATAGCCCAAGGCATCAACGACCTGTTTTATATCTGGAAACGAGAGTTTCAGACAACTTTCCGCGACCAGGGGGTACTGATTTTCTTTATCCTCGTCCCACTGGGCTATCCGTTACTGTACAGCTTTATCTATGACAATGAAGTGGTACGAGAAGTTCCGGCCGTTGTAGTCGATGACTCTCATTCATCCCTGAGCCGCGAATATCTCCGGAAGGTGGATGCCACACCGGACATTCAGATTGTTGCCTATTGTGCCGATATGGAAGAAGCCAAGCAAATGCTGAAGAACCGGCTTGCATACGGCATCATCTATATCCCATCTGATTTCAGCGACAACATCGCCAAAGGAAAACAGACGCAAGTCAGTATCTATTGCGACATGAGCGGATTGCTGTACTATAAATCCATGCTGATCGCCAATACGGCCGTATCACTGGATATGAATAAAGATATAAAGATCGCGCGTAGCGGGAACACGACCGAGCGACAGGACGAAATCACCGGTTATCCGATAGAATATGAAGAGATTTCCATCTTTAATCCTACAGCCGGTTTTGCCGCTTTCCTGATTCCTGCCGTATTGGTACTGATCATACAGCAGACACTATTGCTCGGAATCGGACTGGCAGCAGGAACTGCCCGGGAAAACAACCGGTTTAAAGACCTTGTTCCCATCAACCGGCATTATAACGGAACGTTGCGAATTGTACTTGGCAAGGGGCTAAGTTACTTCCTTGTGTACGTACTGGTATCATTTTACGTGCTGCATATCGTGCCAAGACTATTCAGCCTCAACCAAATCGGGCAACCCGGTTCACTGGTATTATTCGTCGCCCCCTATCTGGCGGCCTGCATTTTCTTTGCAATGACCACCTCCATCGCCATTCGCAACCGGGAAACCTGTATGCTGATTTTTGTATTCACCTCCGTACCGTTGCTGTTTATTTCCGGTATTTCGTGGCCGGGAGCTGCCATTCCTCCGTTCTGGAAATATGTTTCTTACATTTTCCCGTCCACATTCGGCATCAACGGCTTTGTGAAGATCAATAATATGGGAGCTACCTTAAGCGAAGTCGCCTTTGAATACAAAGCTTTGTGGATACAGGCAGGCGTTTATTTCCTCACCACTTGCTGGGTATACCGCTGGCAAATACTGATGAGCCGGAAACACGCCATAGAGAGATATAAAGAACTGAAAGAAAAAGAGAATCTGGCCAAACAGATGACCGATTGAGACAATTAAGAGAGAGAGAGTTTAGTACGATGTGTGCTTCTTCGGAAGTATACATCGTTTTTCTTTATAGGAAGAGAAATTTCTTTATGGGAGGAAATGAAAAAGTCCTCCGCTCCATCTATTGGGCAGAGGACTTTATGAATGGTATTATAAAGAGAATATAATTCAATTAGAATTTGTAACCTACTCCGATAGAGAAGTTGATGTTCTTAGGAGAGCCGTCACCATCGTACATCTTAACTAATCCGAATTCACCGGATAAGTCAACAAAGAACCGATTGATTTCATAAGCAACGCCCATACCTAGACCAAAATCAAATCTTTTCGCTGCATCATCACCAAAGAAATCACTTTTAACGCCAGCTATCTTGTATTTACCGGCAATACCACATGCCAGATACGGACCGGCTTTTACAACTACATTTTGACCGTCTACCACAGCAAATCTTGCAGCAGCCATTACCGGCAGTTCCAGGTACATCGGATTAGCCTTGATATCACCCAGTTTTGCACCTTTCTGAGTAAACATCAACGAAGGCTGAATAGACCACATATCAGTAAACTGATACTCCATTCCCACTCCAACATTAAAACCTACTCTCATGTCCGTATCAGCGTCTCCTGTGAAATTACTCATGTTCATACCTACTTTAGCATTCCAGGAAATCTGAGAATAAGAAACGATAGAAACAAGTGCAAACAGCACAAAAATCAAACCTTTTTTCATATCAGTCATTTTTTAGTTTGCCTCCCTCCTCCCTCCGGGCTGCATAGTTAATAGCTTCATTATCGAGTACGGGGAATCTTTCAAGCTTTGCTTTGTGTTGAAACGCACTCTCCTTTTATTAACATACGTTTTATACTCTACAAAAGTATTTCATTTATTTTATATAAAAAAGCCACGATAGGCTTTTTGTTCACCTAAATGTCCTAAAGATTGCTTATTTGGATGAATATAACGTTTATCCACATTATTTTCATGCTTACGAGAATCAGGGGCTTTTACCCACAAATCACCCCATCCCAAACAGGCATTTACAATATTTAACCGACTAGCTATTGCTTTATTACGAAATATTCGTAGCTTTGCGAAAGAATCGTAATTAAACATCATCTCCATGGAAAAGTTAACTATACAAGAAGAAGAAGTAATGATCTACATTTGGGAGTTACAAGACTGTTTCGTAAAGGACATCGTATCCAAGTTTCCGCAACCGGCACCACCTTATACCACCGTTGCGTCCATCGTGAAAAATCTCGAACGGAAAGGATACGTTAAATCGAAACATATAGGGAACACCTACCAGTATACTCCCTCTATTCGTGAAAATGAATACAAACGCCACTTCATGAGTGGAGTTGTCCGCAACTATTTCGAGAACTCCTATAAGGAAATGGTTTCTTTCTTTGCAAAGGACCAGAAGATATCTACGGATGACCTTAAGGACATTATCGACCTGATAGAGAAAGGAAAAGAAAAATAAACTGAAACTTTATCGATATGACTCCGGAACTTGCCTATTTCTTAAAGATAAACGTAGCCATCGCATTGTTCTACGCTTTCTATCGGTTGTTTTTTCATAAAGACACCTTCTTCCACTGGCGACGGACCGCTCTGTTATGCTTCTTTGGCATCTCTCTGCTCTATCCCTTACTGAATATTCAAGAGTGGATAAAGGAGCAGGAGCCGATGGTGGCAATGGCAGATCTTTATGCTACGATCATACTTCCGGAGCAAATCATCGAGGCACCACAGGAAACAACGGCCAATTGGCAGGAGCTAATCCCACAAATTCTGGGATTTATCTACTGGACCGGTGTATTACTTCTTACCCTACGCTTCCTGATCCAGCTGGGCAGTATCATACGATTGCATTTCCTATGCCCGAAAAGCACGATACAAGGATCACGTGTACACATATTGAAGAAAGGTACAGGACCCTTTTCCTTCTTCCACTGGATATTCATACATCCGGAATCGCATACAGAATCTGAGATCAGCGAAATAATCACGCATGAAGAGACTCATGCCCGCCAATATCACTCAGCAGATGTACTCGTCAGTGAGATCATGTGTACTTTCTGCTGGTTCAATCCCTTCGTCTGGCTGATGAAACGGGAAGTCAGAGGTAATCTGGAATACATGGCAGATCACCGGGTATTAGAGACGGGACATGATAGTAAATCATACCAGTACCACTTGCTGGGACTGGCACATCACAAGGCTGCAGCAAATTTATCTAATAGTTTCAATGTTTTACCACTTAAAAATCGTATCAAAATGATGAATAAACGAAGAACCAAAGAAATAGGAAGGACTAAATATCTGATGTTCCTTCCCTTGGCTGCCTTGTTGATGATTATCAGCAACATCGAAGTAGTAGCTCGTACAACGAAAGAATTTGCCAAAGAAATGATGGCAGCACCGGAAGAACAAGGTGTTTCGCAAACCGAACTCGCCAATGGTCCGGAACTTCCCGATGGAATGACGGGAGTAGCGACATTACAGGATAAAAAAGGAACACAGAAAACAAAAGAGGTAGCTCCTCCTCCCCCTCCGGCACCCGTTAAAAGTGCTACTGTAAATGATTCTGTCGTATTTGAAGTTGTAGAAGAAATGCCCGACTTCCCCGGTGGACAATCAGCACTGATGGAATATCTCGCCAAGAATATCAAATATCCGGCAACAGCTCATGAAAATGGAAAGCAAGGACGTGTGATTGTGATGTTCGTAGTCAAAAAAGACGGTAGCATTTCCGACGTTAAAACAGTTCGAGGCGTAGACCCCTATCTTGACAAGGAAGCTGAACGAGTGATTGCTGCCATGCCTAATTGGAAACCCGGCAAGCAAAGAGGACAAGCTGTGAACGTAAGATTTACGGTTCCCGTAACTTTCCGTCTGTCCGGTCCGGAACCTGCAAAACCGGCAGAAACACCCGAAGCAGTAGCAATAGAAAAGTTTGAAGAGGTCGTAGTGGTGGGCTATGGTCCTAAAGAAGCCACACCCAATAATGAACCAACTTTCAAAGTCGTAGACGAGATGCCTAAATTTCCCGGAGGACAGGAGGGATTAATGCGCTACTTAGCCAAAAATATAAAATATCCGACTATGGCCCAGCAGAATAAGGAACAAGGAAAAGTGCTGGTCCAGATTGTCATCGGAAAAGACGGTAACGTGTCGAATATAAAAATATTAGAAGGTGCGTCGGCATGGTTGGACGCTGAAGCGATTCGTGTAGTGCGGGGTATGCCTAAGTGGGAACCGGGAAAACAGAACGGACAAGCCGTTGCCGTAGAATATACATTCCCTATTACATTCCGACTTCAATAAGCAAAACCGGAAATATCATTATTCCCCTAACAAATAAATAACAGAAAAAAGGAGCAATCGTAAGCGATTCCACTCCTTTTTCTGTTTTTGCATAGATTATTACAATAATATGATTACATTTGTTGGAGATAAAAGCCTAATCGTATGAAAAGATTCGCATTAATGATAAGTTTGCTGGTAAGCATACTTTGTATGGCACAAGCTAAAGACAGAATCGTAGAACGTCCTCCCTTTTTAGCTCAGAGTTCCTCAAGTATAGAGGTAGACAAAATTGTCATGAGTGACACAGTCACCACTGTGTATATCAAAGCTTTCTATCGGCCCAAATACTGGATAAAGATCGCAACCGGCAGTGTACTGAAAGACAATAATGGCAACCTATACCCTGTCCGAAAGGGAATCGGCATTACACTGGACAAAGAGTTCTGGATGCCCGAATCCGGTGAAGCCGAATTCCAATTAACTTTCCCACCCATCCCTCAAAACGTGACTTGCCTGGATTTCTCTGAAGGAGACTTTGAGGGAGCATATAAGATATGGGGCATACAGCTGGACAAGAAAACATTCAGCAAGTTCAGACTGCCTAAAGACGTAACAGTCACTAAAGCAGACCATAAAACGACGCTGCCCGAACCTGTTGTTAAATACGCCAAAGCGGTCCTCAAAGGAAGAATCCTTGACTACCAAAAAGGGATGCCCAACAAAGGCAGTCTTTATTTTCAAGATGTAATAAGAGACGAAGCTCAGGAAGGAAAAATCCGCATTCAGGATGACGGAACGTTTTATCATGAGATGAATGTCTTCATGGTCACCCCATGCATGATCAGGTTTCCTTTTGGAGCTGTCAGCTACTTATTGGCACCGGGGGAAACCACTTCAATCGTTATCAATCTTCGCGAAAATGCCCGCAAGCAGTCACATCTTCGCCAAACAGAAAAACCATACGGAAAAGAAATCTATTACGGAGGATATTTGGCCGGAGTACAGCAAGAACTGGCTGATCATCCTATGAGTTTCAGTTTCATTGAAGGCAATAGCTATGAAGAATACCAACAACAGATTAAAAAGCTGAATGGTAAAACAGCAGAAGAATACAAAGCTCAAATACTTGCCCGACTCCCCGAGTTCAGAAAGCAAATCACACAGTCGAAAGAAAGCCCAGCATATAAGGAGATTATTAATACTGACCTCGAATTGTCTGCCGCACTAAAGATTATCGAAACTGAAAGGAACTTGAAATTAGCCCATATCATGACGAATGGACTGGAAGGAGAAAAAGCAAATAAATACTATGCCGAGACTAAGATTGATATTCCGCAAGGATATTATGAAAGTCTTCAGGAGTTCACCTATATCCTTTCACCCAAAGCCAGTTACAACAGCAAATACCCGATACTGTTTGACATCATACGCCGTATAGGCATAGATGATAAGATTCTTAAAAGCCTGAGCAATCATACAGCTACCGGTTACTTAATACAAAATCTTAAAGCACAGGTGATTGGAGTCTCCATGAGAGATCTCAATCCACTTAACGATAAGCAAAAGGCAGAACTGGCAACTATGCCCGCAGCATACAATGAGATGGCTCTGGCTATGAACAATGATCTGCTGAAACAAATAGAAATCAACAAGAAGAAAACAGGATTCACCGTTAATGAGACAGGAGAAGTTTCGAATGAAGATTTATTCCCTTCCATTATCTCCAAATTCCGGGGACATACGCTATTAGTTGATTTTTGGGCAACATGGTGTGGTCCATGCCGGTCTGCCAACAAACAGATTCTCCCGATGAAAAAAGAACTGAAAGACAAAGACATCATCTACCTTTACATCACAGGTGAAACGTCTCCGCTGGGAACCTGGAGAAACATGATTCCTGACATTCACGGAGAACATTTCCGTGTGACGGATGAACAATGGAGCTATCTGCGCGAGAAGTTCAGTATCCGGGGCGTTCCTACTTACTTTGTCATTGACAAAGAAGGAAACATCACTTATAAACAAACCGGATTCCCAGGAGTGGACACCATGAAAGAACAATTGATGAAAGCATTGGAAAAGTAGAATCACCAATCGCAAAGTAACAACAAGCTATACCAATATACGATAAGATAAAACAACCTCCCGATGACAGACAAAAGTACATCATCGGGAGGTTTTATATTTAAAGTAAATAAGAGCACTTATTTGTGCATCTCTACAATCTTAGTCGGTGCCATCTCCACATTCCGGCGATCTACCTGACGAACTACGCTGGCAGCCAATGACAAGAAAGCGCGACCAGTTACCGTATCTTCATCCAGCGCCACCGGAGTACCATTGTCCCCACCTTCGCAGATACTTTGCACAATAGGAATCTGACCGAGCAGAGGTACATTCATTTCTTCTGCCAATTTCTTGGCTCCTTCCTTACCAAAGATATAGTACTTATTCTCCGGCAGTTCGGCAGGTGTAAACCAAGCCATATTCTCAACCAGTCCTAAAATAGGTACATTCACTTTATCATTCGTAAACATATTGATTCCCTTGCGGGCATCCGCCAGCGCTACCGCCTGCGGAGTACTAACAACAATTGCCCCCGTCATTGCCAACGTCTGGACAACGGTCAGATGAATGTCACTTGTGCCGGGAGGAAGGTCAATCAGGAAATAATCAAGATCACCCCAATCGGCATCGCCAATCAACTGCTTCAATGCGTTGCTCGCCATACCGCCACGCCAGAGTGTAGCCTGATCCGGATCAACGAAGAAACCGATAGAAAGCAGTTTCACACCGTATTTCTCTACCGGAATTATCAAGTCACGTCCATCGATCTTTTCCGCATACGGACGGGCATCTTCCACTTGAAACATCTTCGGCATGGAAGGACCGAAAATGTCAGCATCAAGCAAACCGACCTTATAGCCCAACTTAGCCAAAGCCACCGCCAAATTTGCAGATACGGTAGATTTGCCTACCCCTCCCTTACCAGAAGAGATACCAATTATATTCTTTACTTGCGGAAGCAGTTTGCCCACTTCCGGACGGGCTGCCTGCTTGCTTTCCGTTGTTATAGTTACCTGTACATCTGGTGACACATATGTATGGATAGCTGTTTCAGCAGCCTTCAACATTGATTTCATGAACGGATCGGTCGGCTTTTCAAATATCAACGAAAAGCTGACTGCCATGCCATCAATGCGGAGATTGTCGGCGACCATCTCCGCTTCCACCAGATTCTTTCCCGTACCGGGATAACGCACCGTTGCCAGCGCATCCAATATTAATTTCGGATAAAGAGCCATAATTAGTTCAGAATTGAGAGTGGAAAGTTAAGAACTCCACTCAATTACTATTTATTACTTATTACTTGTCACTTATTACTTATCATTTGCTCGTTTGCAGTCCGCTCCGCTTGCTACGGTTATAGCTACGGTACGGATCAAGTTCTATTTCCACATCCGGTTCCTGCAAAACTCCCTCTTGCGGAAGGCGGAACTTGATATATTTGATATTTAAACCACGATCGAGCCATTGTTGTTCATAGTAAGTCTTAATACTCAGGATATCGTCTACCAAATCCGAATGATACAAATCTTCGGTGATAAACTCGACAGGAAACTGATTGGCTTCTATCATGTACTTTGTATAGGTGAACATAAAGTTACTGTCGGTTTTCAGATGGATGATTCCATCCGGTTTCAGGAATTTACGGTAGCGCTCCATGAAGTAAGTGGAGGTCAGACGCTTGGTAGCCTTTTTCATCTGCGGATCGGAGAAGGTCAGCCAGATTTCACTGACTTCACCTGCTGCAAAAAAGCGTTCGATAATCTCGATATTTGTACGCAGGAAAGCGACATTCTTCATTCCTGCCTGCAAGGACTCCGTGGCGCCTGTCCACATTCTGGAACCCTTGATATCAACTGCTATAAAGTTCTTATCGGGAAACATCCGGCCCAGTCCGACGGTATATTCACCCCGTCCGCAACCCAGTTCGAGCACGATCGGATGATCATTTCCGAAAAACTCCTGATGCCATTTTCCCTTCATGTCAAAAGGCACATTATCCACCGCCGAATAAGGATATTCGAACACATGCGGGTAACTCGCCATATCGGCAAACTTCTCTAATTTATTCTTTCCCATCTCATTACTGATTAGGACGCAAAGGTACTTACTTTTGGCGTAAACTACAAAAATAAATGGAGTACAGATTGCTCCGTACTCCATTCTATAGAATGATATTTATTCGCTTATCAGTTTTCTACAGTTACTTCTACATTGATATTAATACCACCCTGCTGAGCTTTCAAATCTTCATAGAAAGCAGCGTGAGATACTTGCATGTAGGGTTGCAAAACGAAGAATCCGATACCGAAAGTAAAGAGGCAAAGGATAGCCCAACCGATGAAGCTCAAATCAAGCAGGAACAATTTCATCTTGTTGCCTTCCATCATTGCCATACTTCTTTCAATGGCAGCATTGTTACACAATTCTGATTCGTCTTTCAAAATATAGTCCGTCATCGCATAAGAATAATGCTTAATGATACCCGGAATCAGCAACAGCAATGACCACAGGAAAGTATAAACAGCCTGCAGCAGTTTAGTAGTCAAGATACGACTATATTCCTGAAATCCTGCGAACAACACTCCCAAATCAACCTCTTCCGCTCCTCTGAATACAGCCAGCATCAAAATAGCAAAGCCGTATGCAACAGGCAGTCCGACCAACAAAGACCCGATCCATCCAATAAAAGGAATGGAAGACAAACCACCGGCGATAGCCGAATAAATAAGAGCAGCAACGGCTGCCATAGGCCACTTTCCACGAAGGGCTTCACGTGCTTGAGCACGCAACTCTGAATTTTGTTTCAACATAGTAATTACGCAATTAAAAGAGATTATACTTAAAGATCAATTATTCCACAATCGTCACCCAACCATGTGTATCCGGTTCGTCACCGTACTGAATGCCACGCAACTTATTATACAGTTTCGTGCAGACCGGTCCCGGCTTGCCGTCTTTAGAGATAACATATGACTTTCCGTTCTCCAGGTCATCAATACGCTGAATCGGGCTGATTACCGCAGCCGTACCGCAAGCGCCCGCTTCTTCAAACGTTTCCAGTTCTTCTTCCGGTATCGGACGGCGTTCTACCTTGATGCCCATATCTTCTGCCAACTGCATCAAGCTCTTATTGGTGATCGAAGGCAGGATAGAAGATGATTTCGGAGTAATGTACGTATTATCTTTAATTCCGAAGAAGTTCGCTGCGCCACACTCGTCGATATATTTCTTTTCTTTTGCATCCAGATAAAACTCGCAGGAATAGCCCAGATCGTGCGCTTTCTTGTTGGCACGCAGACTGGCCGCATAGTTACCGCCTACCTTGTAGATACCCGTTCCATGAGGAGCGGCACGGTCGAACTCGCGGATAATCACATACGGATTGGTAGAGAAACCACCTTTGAAGTAAGGCCCTACCGGAGTTACAAATACCACGAACATATATTCTTCGGCAGGATGTACGCCTACCTGGGCACTTGTTCCGATCAGTAACGGACGAATGTATAGAGAAGCACCGGTTTCATAAGGCGGAATGAAACGTTCGTTCAGCTTTACAACTTTCAGAATCGCTTCCTTGAAACGTTCGGTCGGCAGTTCGGCCATCAGAATGCCCTGACAAGTAGATTGCAGACGTGCCGCATTTTCTTCCAGACGGAAGATACGTACTTTACCGTCTTTGCCGCGGAAAGCCTTCAAACCTTCAAAAGCTTCCTGACCATAGTGCAGACAAGTAGCTGCCATGTGCAGATTGAGATGTTCATCACTGCTGACTTCCAGTTCGCCCCATGCGCCGTTACGGAAATTGATTCTCACATTGTAATCTGTCTTCATGTATCCGAACGACAGATTCGCCCAGTCTATTTCTTTCATATCGTTATGTATTAGTTTATTTTACGCTTTGATTCGCAAAAATAACTTTTATTATTCAGACTGCCGCCTTTCTTGCAACAATTTTTCGACTTCCCGATCCGCTTTTGTCAGTTTCTCGGTGCAAAAGGCAATAATTTCATTGGCTTCTTTTATTTTTTCGCTCAAAGTGTCGATATCCAGTTCGTTGTTGTCTATCTGACGGACTATCTTCTCAAGACGCTCCATTGCCTGAGAGTATGTTTCTTTTTTAGCTGCCATATTTATTGTATTTAAGATGAATAATAATGCTCATCGAGCCGGACTTCGGAAGTGAAACTTCCCTTAGCCAGACGGGTCACTAACTGGTCTCCGGGGTTCAGCGAAGCGGCATCCGTGACCGCTTTTCCGTCTTTCAGCGTGATGCTATATCCACGACTCAGCAGTTTGTCGGGAGAAGCATCCGCCACACGTTGCCGCAAAAGTTCCAGCCGGTGACGATGACGGGACAACAGGGTCTGAGTGGCTTGCGCCAAGTCTTTTCCGGCTGCCAGCAAGGCAAAGCGGGCATCTGTAAGTTTTCGGTGAACAAGGTTCGGGATGCGGGTCTGAATCATTCCCAGCCTCCGTCCTTCCTGTTCGAGCAGGGCATACGCCCCTTGTTGCAGACGGGCGGATAACTCTTCCAGATGATCTGCCGATTCGGTGATCCGGTGAATCAGAAGTTCGGCAGCAGCCGTCGGAGTCTTCACCCGGGTATGTGCCACAGAGTCGAGCACCGTATCGTCCCGCTCGTGACCGATACCGGTGATGACGGGCAACGGGAACTGGGCACAAGCGGCCGCCAAGAGGTACGTATCAAAACCGGATAAATCCGAAGTCGCCCCTCCGCCTCGTATGATAACCACTACATCAAACTCGTTCACCCGGTCATTGATGCGATCCAATGCAGCCAATACGGACTCTTCCACCTGATTGCCCTGCATCAACGCCGGAAACAGTTCGGTATAGAAAAAGAATCCGCCAGAATTGTGCTGCAACTGATGACAGAAATCTCCATATCCGGCTGCGGTGGCAGAGGAAATGACCGCTATACGTTGAGGAAGAACCGGCATTTCCAATTCTTTATTCAAAGTCAGTACTCCTTCTTCTTCGAGTTGCATGAGTATCTCACGACGACGGCGGGCCATATCGCCCAGCGTATAGGCAGGGTCGATATCGAGAACAGTCAGACTGTAACCGTAGAGTTCGTGAAACTGGACTGTTACCTTCACCAGGACTTTGATGCCGGAAGTAAATAACTGTCCGGTAGTTTCCTCAAAGTAAGGTTTCAGCAAGCGGTAGATATTACTCCAGATCATACCCCGTGCCTTGGCTACGAGATTGTTGCTGCGCGGGTCTTTCTGCACAAACTCCAGATAGCAGTGTCCGGTAGTATTGGAACGGACATCGCTCAGTTCTGCCTGTATCCAATATTCATCGGGCAGACATTGCTCCAGACTTCGCCGAACAAGCGCATTTAGCTCTAGTAGGGAAAGAGAATCCATAGGCATAATTAACGATAAATGAATGACACATTTCTATAATGAGATGCGAATTTGATATAGCCTAACAACGAAGAATAGCGGACCGTTCGTTATTCTTTGCTCATTTGGTATGCTTTCCAGAGATCCGGAAT
Organism: Bacteroides sp. B1-V-101; assembly: GCF_023656585.1. NCBI lineage: Bacteria > Pseudomonadati > Bacteroidota > Bacteroidia > Bacteroidales > Bacteroidaceae > Bacteroides > Bacteroides sp. B1-V-101. The sequence goes on from NZ_JAMOKH010000045.1 coordinate 27,765, forward strand.
GCCATAACCGTAGATGTTGTCCGGAAAATCGGATCTGTCGCCTACGCTGCGCACCAGTTCGATCACTTCTTTGGCGGTCAACTTCGGGCAGGCCTGCCACAGGCAAGCTACCATTCCGCACATGATAGGAGAAGAGAAAGAGGTTCCGTTGGCCAGACGAAGATTACCGTCTGTGCCCACTATATCCGCCTTGAGGCCGACTGCTACGACATCCGGTTTCACACGTCCGTCGGCAGTATTGCCGACAGAAGAGAACGGGGCCAGTAACTTCTTCTTATCAATAGCACCTACAGTCAGTACATTCTCGGCATCGCCCGGAGGAGTGATTTTCTTCCATGAGCCGCTGCCAGAGTTACCGGCACTGCAAACGAGGACCATACCCTTATCTGCCGCCTTCGAAGCCTCCCTTGACATCAGTGCATAGTGTCCGTTCAGGTCACGGTAACGATAGTTCTTGGTCGGGTCGTCAAAGGTATAATAACCCAGTGAGGTATTCACAACATCCACGCCCACACTATCGGCAAATTCGATGGCTGCCGCCCAATAATCCTGCTCTACCAAATGCTCGGAAGCCTCATCCTCACTGCGAAGCAACCAGTAGGAGGCTTCCGGTGCGGTGCCGACCATGACATTCGGCTGATTCATTGCCATACAAGACAGCACTGACATACCGTGGTTGCTTTCGGCATAGATGTCCGCTTCGGGGTTCACAAAGTCGCGTGTTCCGAGTATGCGGATATTCTTCATCGCTTCGATTCTGTCCGCATTATGAAATCCGGCGTCGATAACGGCAATCGTCATGCCCTGTCCCTTGAATCCGGCATCGTGGAGAAGGTTGGCTCGGCTCATTTCAATCTGAGTGATAGCGGGCCCATACAGGCTGTCCGAACGCTGCGGATCATTGATCAGCGAATCTCTTTTGGTAACTGCCGACACTTTTCCCTGCCACACTTTCTCGGTGGAACGGACAAAAGGCAGTTTGGCTATTTCATCGATCAGCATACTGTCATTGCAGGAGACTGTAACGAAATTATCCCATTTTCCAGTGACAAGCACATGGACGCCTTTCTTTCGTATGGCATCTACATACTTCTTGCATACCGGCAAGTCGGTAGAGTCGATAGCCAGCTTCTGTCTCAACCTGCGGTCGATGGATTTTCTGGAAAGGAACTCCTCCGGTTGCTGGATGGAATAAGTGGTTGCAGCCTTATCTGTGAGGCTGATCCGATATTTCAAGGTATCGGTAGAGGTAAATTGAGCAGATGCTCCCACCGCTGTAGTCAGGATCAATGCCGCTAATACTAATCTTTTCATCTGAATCTCTCTATTTATTTTATTCTACAATTCGTCTTTATTCTCTATGATCACCAGTCCGATCCCCCGCTGCGAAGCGATAAACGCACCGCCAAGTACCCGCCGTCCATCGTAGAACACGGCAGACTGACCGGGGGCAACAGCCGAAGCCGTCTCAAGGAAACGCACCAACAAGCGTCCGTCTTCGAGGCGTTTCACCCGACAAGGTATCGGTCGGCTGCGGTAACGGATTCTCACCGCAAGATTCTCACAAGAGAACAATTCTTGCTCATCTACTATCCGGTCTTGTTCCGCCAGCATATATTCCGTCTGCAGTTGTTCGGCATCTCCCAGCATCACTGTATTCTTCTGCGGATTGATTTTCAGCACATAAGCGGGCTTTCCCAAGGCTATCTCCAGTCCTTTCCGCTGACCGATGGTATAATAAGGTGCTCCCTTATGCTGTCCCAACTTCACTCCTTCGGAGTTGACAAACCATCCCGGACCGATCTCCGTATCCAGTTCCGGACATTGCTCGCGCAGAAAATCACGGTAATCTCCCTGAATGAAACAGACTTCCATACTTTCGCCTTCCTTAGACTTAGCTTCATATCCTTTCTCCGCCAAGTACTCACGCACCTTTATTTTCGTATAGTCGCCCAACGGGAAGATACACCGCTTCAGTATATCCTGCCCCAGCCGCCATAGGAAGTAGGACTGATCTTTTTTATCATCATCTCCCGCTACAATATAGATGTGCCCGCTCCGCTCTTCCAGGCGGGAGTAATGTCCGGTCGCAATGTAGGCGCAGTCCAGCTTGTCGGCCCATTCCGCCAATACACGGAATTTAAACAAGGGGTTGCACATCACGCACGGATTCGGGGTACGTCCTTGCTTGTACTCATCGATAAAGTTCTTCACGATGGTCTCCTTAAAAGGTATACGCTCGTCAGCCACATAATGTTCAATTCCCATTCTTGCGGCCAGTTCGCGGGCATCCTGGGGCTCGTCTCCCCAAACACGCATCGTGACTCCTACTATTTCATATCCCTGCTCTTGTAGCATCAGACAGGTAGCGGTACTGTCTATACCGCCACTCATGCCGACCAATACTCTTTTATCTCGTTCTTTCATCCGAATTTCCAATCATTAGAAGAATACAAAAGTACAAGATTATAGTCAGACAGCCATAAAAAGGAAATGAAAAGTTTGCGTCCCCGAATGAATGAACAGACAATAGCCCCATTGCCATCATCAGACAATCATTTTCTATTATTCAAAACGAATGATAAATGAATCAAACAGTAGTATCTCCATTGGGGGTGACTAAAAAGTCAATAGTATCTCGAATCTCCTCCTTCGAGAAGGAGGAGTGGTCGAAGACCGAGGTGGTAGGAGAAATAATGTTTATTCCTATTTCTTTGTATATGAAAGATTTATGCATTCACCTACCACCTCCCCCTACGGGTACTCCTCCTTCCCGAAGGAGGAGATTGAAGATACTATTGACTATCATTTAGTTCAAAAACGTGCGGAAATGAGCTAAACTGTACGGACATGAACATAAACTCTATAATATTACCGATATTGCTCTATGTGATTAGACCTCAATGATTTATAGTTTCCTATCATTTCTTGTAATGGAAACTGTCGTTTCCCGGTGAGGGAACGGGCGTTCCTTTTAATGGAAACGACCGTTCCTTTTAAAGGGAACCGGCGTTTCCTCCGAGGAAACCAACGATTGCTCTATATGATACTGATACTTGATTTATATGGACTAACAATTTAGCGTATAACTGAATCGGAAACGAGTTAACTTCGCCAACAGATCTTATTCGAAGAAACTCACGCCAAAATTTGCTTTTCTGGTCATAATTTCGTATATTTGAATTATACCAAAAGCGAGAACAATTATGGCTAATCCAAAATTACCGGGAATTTCCGAAAGCGAGCAAGCCTTATTGTATGCCAAACTGAATGAATACAACCGAGGCAGAGCCTCCTTTAAAGAGGCAGGAGTTTATCTGGTGGTATTGCCCCGACCGGGAAAACCCAACTATTCCCTTTGGCTCTACTCTCCCCTGCCCGAAAAGCAATCGATTCTCTATATACACGATTTATCTCCCGATATTAACGAGTCCCTGCGGATGGCAAGCACCATGTTTTATTATTCGCGACGGTGCCTCATCCTGATGGATTACAACGAGAAGAGAATGCAGAGTAACGGTGACGACCTCATCTTTTTCGGCAAATACAGGGGACACTTCCTGCACGAAATCCTCAAAGTCGATCCTGCCTATCTAAGCTGGATCGCCTATAAGTTTACTCCGAAGATTCCCAAACAGGAGCGTTTTGTCAAAATAGCCCAGGCATATCACTCGATACATCTGGACGTGATGCTGCGGAAGAGCAAAGAGGTACGCCGGAAGAGCCGCTATCTGGGAGAAGTGAACGAGAAGCTGATGGACTTAAAGTTGAAAGTCATGCGGGTGCGCCTGGAAGACGATCCGTATAAAACAAGAGTATACGGGACGACTCCGCAATTTTTCGTCAAGCAGATACTGACTCTGAACGATGCCAGCGGCAACCTGGTGACGATGAGCATCCCATCAAAAACTCCCAGTGCGGTATCATGCACCCTATCCGGAATAGAGCATGAATATCGACCGGGAGAAATTATATATGTAGCATCGGCGCGGGTGTCACGCCTGTTCGAAAGCTACGGTTCCAAATATACCCGCCTCAGCAACGTGAAGCTGGCAATAGTTAACGCTTGGTCCAGTCGTCTTTGACGAAACTTGCCGGATAGGTCACTTTGTCGACGATACCGTCTTTCTGACGAATCCAGGAAGTGAACGTGCGGGCGCCTTCATCAAGCACGATGATACGGGCACCGTTCGGCAGGTGATTGTATTCTGTATTTCCGCCTGTGAAACGACCGTAAGCCAACAGGATTCCTTTCCACATCACTGCATAATCATTGTCATGATCGTGCCCCACGAATATTCCCATCACATCACCGGACTCTTTCATGGCAGTAAACATGCCCGTATTCAGTTTCGGAGCACAGGCTTCTTCCATGCGGGTTCCGCGCAGGATGGCATTTTCGTCGGAAGCAGCTTCATTGTATTCCGGCACAGGAATGTGGAAGAAAGCAAGTGCCGGCAATGGCTTTCCGCCGTTCCGTGCTGTATAGGCTGCGCTCTGCTGACGATACCAGTTGACCTGATCAAAGGTGAGCCATGCGTAACCTTTCACATCCTTCAGCGGGGAGTAAGAATGAGAGTCCATGCAATACAGGACGGCTGCATCTTTCTTCGCATCGGAAGAGGCTTTCACGGTCAAGACATAGTCCGGAGAAAGGACCGAGCCACGATCCGGCATCAGATTGCCGGGCACCTGACGGATGATGTCATATAGCTGTTCCCGCGTCATTCCCTGTTCATTGTCATGGTTGCCGAAAGTGACAACAAACGGCAGTTTACGCTTCGATACCTGTTCCAGCACCTGCAACATACCTTTATCTGCCGGAGCGGAATAAACGACGTCTCCGGTGAAGATTACAAAATCAGGCTGTTCTTCGTCGAGTACCTGATTAATACGTTCCAATGCGATGTCGGAAGCGGGATTCTTATACTTGAAATGGACGTCGGTGAACTGTACGATTTTAAATTTACCGTCTTTGTTGAACTGCAATTCGCTCTTTTGGGCGAAGCAGAAGGCGGTCATACACAAAGAGACCAGTGCTAAGAATAATTTTAAAGTTCGATTCATACTATTTATTGTTTAAGGGGGTTAGTAATCTGCTTTGTCAGTCCTTCTCTATCAACACGGTAGCATAAGCGGAAATGCCTTCTTCCCGTCCGGTAAAACCGAGTTTCTCCGTCGTAGTTGCCTTGATAGAGATGTCTTCCGCATCGATTCCCATGACGGCTGCCATCGTCTCCTGCATCAAAGGGATATGAGCTTTCAGTTTGGGACGTTCCGCGCAAATAGTCGCATCGATATTCCCGACACGGTATCCTTTGGTCGCAATCAGCTCTACCGTCTTTTTCAAAAGAATCTTGCTGTCGATATTCTTGTACTCTCCGGCAGTATCCGGAAAATGATAACCGATATCGCGCATATTGGCGGCTCCCAACAAGGCATCGCAAACCGTATGCAGCAATACGTCAGCATCCGAATGTCCCAACAACCCTTTGGAATGTTCCAGACGGATACCGCCCAGCCACAATTCACGACCTTCGACCAACTGATGTACGTCGAAGCCAAAACCTACTCTTATTTTCATAAGCTATTTAATAAATGAGTCAAATAAAGAATACACGGGTCAACGTATGTAGAAGTCAAGCAGCTTTTCTCCTTCAAGATATCCCTGCAAGTGCTGACCGATACTGACCGGTCCTACTCCGACAGGTGTGCCCGTAAATAGTAAATCGCCAATCTTCAAGGTTACAAACTGACTGACGTAAGCAATGATATCATCGACTTTGAAAAGCATATCGGCCGTACAGCCGCGCTGCACTTCCTTGCCGTCAATCATCAGATTGAAATTCAGAGACTGGATATCTTTGTAGCGGTCTACCGGAACAAAGGTGCCGATAGCGGCAGAAGAGTCGAAGCCTTTGCAAAGTTCCCACGGATTGCCCGCTTCGCGGAATTTTCGTTGCAGGTCACGGGCGGTAAAGTCAATACCTACCGTCAATGCGTCATAATAACGACTGGCAAAACGGGGAGAAATATTCTTTCCCAGACGGTTGATGCGTACTACAAGCTCCGTCTCATAATGTACTTCATTCGAAAAATCGGGGATAAAGAACGGTTTGCCATCTTTCAGAATAGCCGAATCGGGCTTCATGAAAATAACCGGTTCTTTATTTACGGATGTATGTCCCAGCTCCTGATTGTGCAGGGCATAGTTCATTCCTACGGCAATAATCTTCATTATTTGATTTCGTTAAAATTAAGGCGGTTGAACATCACCGCCAGATGAGCGTAAAGGGATGTATTCTGTACCACGATGTCCTCAGGTACACGGATACGGAACGGGGTAAAGTTCCAGACTGCCTTGATTCCCCCGTCCACCATCATATCTGTGATGCACTGGGCAATCTCGATAGGAACGGTCAGCACGCCAATCTGCACGTCATATTCTTCCATCTTCTTCAGAAAATCGTCCGAATGGTAGATAGGAATCCCGTTGAGGTTAGTGCCGACCAAAGTCGGGTCTACATCAAAAGCAGCCACAATCTCAAGCCCGAAATGCTTCAGACCGGAGTCCTGCAAAAGTGCGCCTCCCAGACTGCCGACTCCAAAAAGAAAAGCCTTATGTATCTCCGTAAACCCCAGGAAGTGCTCTAAAACCTCAATGAGCGCATCGACCTCGTACCCTACACGTGTACGCCCGGAGATATTCACATACGACAAGTCTTTTGCTATCTGTGAAGCGTCAATATTTATTTCCTTAGATATCTGCGTAGAAGAGACAAAACGTTCGCCTCTTTGCTTCAGCAACTTGACATTCGACAAGTACCACGGCAGTCTGCGCAAAGTAGGCTCCGGCACTTTCGTACAATCTATCTGCTGTATCTTTTGGTTCTCGGCCATTTCTTTTATTTATTCAGGTTATAAGATTGACAAAAATACGTTTTTTTTCGGAATTGCAAGAATGATTCATACTATTTCTACACAGGCGCTATTCTCCCGCAAACGTTGACAACGGAATGCTGACGGAAACTCCCGCCGAGCGGTATTTCAAACTGTCGAAGCCAAGGAAGACGCCTAACCGTGCCAGTTTCATGAATCCGATGGAGTAGCCGATTTCCGAATAGGGACGACGGTCGTATCCCACGAGTGTACGGAGATGCAGCGCTTCGTCGAGATTCTTCTTTTTCAGAAAAGGAAGGAACTTCAGCAACAGATAGAGTGTATACCAGGACATATTGGCTTGTACCCAACGGGTATTGGTAGAGTATGCATAATTATCCAGCAAAGAGAATCCTGTATCAAACGAGCGTTCCGTCACCGGCAAGCCTGTGGTCGCAAAATGTTTGAAATCGGGGAATTGCATACCGCTCTTATTCCAGAATGTTCCGGCATTAACAGCCCAGTTCAGTGTATTAAACATTCCGAACTCTATGCTCTGCCTGGCCGAAAACTCCGCCAAGTGATAGGACGGAGAAGGCAAAGAACCTTTCAACGGGAAGGCACGGTCATAACGCAATGTAAAGGTAGGGTATCTGGATTCTTCGTATACTTTCTTTCCTCTGTACATCCGGTAATAATGAGCCGGTGTATATTCCAAGGCAAAGGAAGCTTTCAACAATTCATTTTCCGGCATCGGATAGAATGCCCGGCTGTCCGGAATATTCGACTCCGCTTCTTTCTTGAACCAGCTCCGGTGTATATGATTCTCCAGCATCTGCCGTCGCTGCCAGGATAGCGAGGTAGAAAGCAACAAACTATTCGCCAGTTCGATCTTATTTTGGAAAGACAGGAAACGCTTCTCATAGAGTTTCACATCATTCCGCCCGAAGAAAGAAGAGGCAACGGTATTTATCAGACGGGATTCTCCACTTTCTCCATTATAATCGGCAGAAAGAACTCCGCCGGACAGTTCCATGTATCCCCGTCGCCTCGGAGCATAACTCAAGGAGAGTTCACTTTGCCCTGCTACCGCTTTACGGGCAGTGGTATAATAAGCAGAAGGAGTGAATCGCAAAGTAGATGCCTCCGATAGCTTCAACCCTGTTTCAAACTTAGCTCCCAGCCAGAAGCCATCCACAAAATTATACTCAGACACATAGGAAGGCAAGCCTTTCCAGCCAATCCATGCTTTCTTGTCTGAAGTACGATAGGTTTTGCCCATCAGGAAACTCTTTCGACTCTTTTCTGACTTCCTTCGACAGCTTTAGAATTGCGGGAATAGTCTTCATTTTTCCCGTGCCTTTCAGATAGGTGCCGGCTCTAAATCCCTTCACCTGTGTCCGGTAATAAGGAGCATTCGCAATCGCCTTACGCATTACGGAATAGGCCGGATCTTCCACACCTTTCACCACATTCACTTCCCGCAGACTATATATTTGTTCGGAGAGCACAATATTCTTTTCCACATCTCCGGCAGATATGGAAAAGGAGAATGTTTGTCCGGCGAAACCTAAAGAAGAAACCTCACAGGTATATTGTCCCGCCGGGAACGAGGTCTGAAAACAGCCGCTATCATCGGTGGTGAAGCCTGTTTTAAGTTCTTTCAGATAGAGTGCCGCATAGGGGATCGGATTTCCTGCAAGATCAACTACTCTGCCTTTAAATGTTTGTGCCCAAAGAGAAATAGTAAAAGAACATATGAGAGCAAACGCTATGGATCGTTTCATCATTTTCTGTTTATTAGTCTTATTTCGTTTTATTATTAGACGCCAAAGTAAACAAAAGATTGCAAAGTTCCCCACAAAATATTACTTTTGACACAATAAAAGCTGAAGTATATGAAAAATAATGATTGGAAAGATAGATTGAACGTGGTCTACTCTACAAATCCTGATTTCAACTATGACATGGATGACGATCAGGAACAAGTGACGCTGGACAAGAATAAACAGAACCTTCGGGTTTCTCTCGACCGAAAAAACCGTGGCGGCAAAGTAGTTACACTCATCACCGGATTCGTTGGAACAGAGAATGACCAAAAAGAACTCGGAAAAATGCTAAAAAGTAAATGCGGAGTCGGAGGTTCGGCCAAAGACGGGGAAATCATCGTACAGGGAGATTTCAAACAAAAAGTGATAGACCTGCTGATAAAAGAAGGATATACAAAGACCAAAGGAGTCGGAGGATAATGAAAAAGGGCGGAAACCATCAAAGTTCCGCCCTTCTCTATTATCTTTTTGAGATAGATTATTCAGCTTTCAGAGTGAAGCGCTTAAAGTCAAGAACCTTCAGTTCAGGATCAGCAGCTGCCAATACTTCTCTTACAGTCTTCTTAGCGTCCATAATATCTTCCTGGTTCAGCAGACAAACTTCCTTCAAGAACTTACCCAGACGACCCTTAGCGATGTTCTGAATCATTTGTTCCGGCAGATGTGCAGCCTTTTCAGCAGAAACGGTAGCAATAATTTCCTTTGCCTTAGCTATATCTTCAGCTGTAATCCAGCCCTTAGCCATATTACTTTCCATGTGCTCTTCGCTATCTACATGAGCAGGGTTGATATTAGCTTTCTTCAAAGCAGCTTCTACAGCTTTCTGTACCTGTTCAGCTTTTGTTTTCTCGATAGCAACAGCAATTTCCTTTTCCTTCACTTCTTCAGAAACACCGTCTTCATCAATAGCAATCGGATTCATGGCAGCAATCTGCATAGCTACTTGCTTAGCCAACTGTTCGTCAACGTTCTTGTTAAAAGCAACAATGGTACAAAGACCGTTTCTGTTCATGTGGTTGTAAACAGCAGTGCTTGCACCCTCTACAGTCATGTAACCATCAAGCTCCATTTTCTCACCTGTGATACCGCTACGGTCAACCACTGCATCCTGTACAGTACCGTTACCCATCGGCAAAGCTTTTACTTCGTCCAATGTCTTGCATTTGTTAGCCACAGCAAGATCAAGAATATCCTGAGTCAGTTTCACAAAATCAGCATTCTGAGCCACAAAGTCAGTTTCACACTTCAGAGCAATGACAACGGCATAGTCACCAGTAGTCTTAGCCAAAACGCAACCTTCAGAAGCATCACGTTCTGAACGCTTAGCAGCAACAGCTTGTCCTTTCTTACGGATAATTTCCATTGCCTTGTCGTAATCGCCTTCAGCTTCTGTTAATGCGTTCTTGCAATCCATCATACCAGCTCCGGTCATTTTGCGCAGCTTGGTAATATCAGCCATAGTTACAGCCATAATAATTTCCTTTATTTAAATGAATAATAATTTTCAAAACAAAAAATGTGCCAATCTGCCAATACAATGCAGGATGAGGTAACTACCACACGCCTGCACGCTAGCAAATTGGCACATTTATATATTTAAGCCTCTTCGTCTTCCTTGATGAAGGCAGCAGCTTTCGCTGCGTTGATAGCTTCTTCATCAGACTTGTCGAGTCTTGCTTTTACTGATTTCTTCTTGCCTTTGTTTGCAGGAGCTTCACCAGCAGCTTCCATATCGATCTTTTCAGCTTTTCTTTCTTCCAAACCTTCGATCATTGCAGCACAGCAAGCATCCAGGATAACTTCTACCGATTTAGTAGCGTCATCGTTAGCAGGAATTACGAAGTCAACGTTTGTAGGATCAGAGTTAGTATCAACGATACCGAATACAGGGATACCCAGACGGTTAGCTTCACGAACTGCGATATTTTCTTTCATTACGTCGATAACGAACAATGCAGACGGCAGACGAGTCAGGTCAGCGATAGAGCCCAAAGTCTTGTCCAATTTTGCACGTTGACGAGAGATCTGAAGAACTTCTCTCTTAGAAAGGTTAGAATATGTACCATCGTTAGTCAATTTATCGATAGTAGCCATCTTCTTCACAGCCTTACGGATAGTCGGGAAGTTGGTCAACATACCACCCGGCCAGCGCTCGATTACATAAGGCATATTAACAGATTGAGCTTTCTCAGCAACAACCTGCTTTGCTTGTTTTTTAGTAGCAACAAAAAGAACTTTCTTGCCTGATTTGGCAATCTGTTTCAAAGCTTCAGCAGCTTCGTCTACTTTTGCAACTGTTTTGTGGAGATCAATGATGTGAATACCATTGCGTTCCATGAAAATATAAGGAGCCATTGCAGGGTTCCACTTTCTCTTAAGGTGTCCGAAGTGGCAACCGGCTTCCAATAAAGTATCAAAATTTGTTCTTGACATCTTGTTTTTTCTTTAAATCGTTTACTTTCTTTTTTGTTTTTTCTAAACCAACCGCTGGGTAGTCTATGAGCAGAGTCCCAGTAGTTTAGATACTAAACATATTCCTCGGTCAGGCAGCACATTAACGCTTGCTGAACTGGAATCTTCTACGAGCTTTCGGCTGTCCCGGTTTCTTACGCTCTACAGAACGTGGGTCACGAGTCATGAAGCCTTCAGCACGAAGTGCAGCCTTATCTTCAGCGTTCATCTTAACCAATGCGCGAGCGATTGCCAAACGCAATGCCTGAGACTGGCCAGTGAAACCACCACCACACAAGTTTACTTTGATGTCATACTTCTCAGCAGCACCCAACTTGTTCAATGGTTGTTTTACAACATACTGAAGTATAGTTGATGGAAAGTACTCTGCAAGGTCTCTCTTGTTAATAGTAATCTTTCCTGTACCTTCGCTTACGAATACACGTGCAATTGCACGTTTACGTCTGCCTAATGCATTTACTACTTCCATTATATCTTATTTATATGAATTAATATCAATCATTTTCGGGCTCTGAGCTTCATGTTTGTGTTCGCTACCAGCGTATACATACAGGTTACCCAGCAATTTAGCTCCCAAGATATTCTTAGGAAGCATACCTTTCACTACTTTTTTCAGTAATCTCTCTTCGCCGTTCGGTTTAGTGATCAAACGGGCAGGAGTCATTTCTCTCTGACCACCAGGGTAGCCTGTATATGACAAATATACTCTGTCATTCCATTTGTTACCAGTCAGTTTTACTTTGTCTGCATTGATGATAATAACGTTATCACCGCAGTCTACGTGAGGAGTAAAGTTTGGTTTGTACTTTCCTCTCAGCAATTTTGCAACTTTTGCTCCCAGACGACCTAAAGTTTGGTCTGTAGCGTCAACGATAACCCATTCTTTGGTTACGGTCGCTTTGTTTGCAGAAATGGTCTTGTAACTTAAAGTATCCACTCTAATTTTGTTTTTTAAATGTTACTACTAAAAATTTTCTTCACCACATATCAGCCTCCCCGGACAAAGGAGGACTAACTTGCTATGAATTAATCTCTTATCATTTTGTGATAATAATCGGCTTGCAAAAGTACGGCTTTTCTTTGAATTGGCAAACTATTTCTAGCTTTTTTTGGATTTATCGGGTTGAATGACAAGGGAAACTTACTATATTTGTAGATAAGGTGCAGAAAATAAAAAGGCCTCCTCCGGATTGACACCGGGGAGGTCAAAAAACAACAAAGAATCTATATTGCAATCTAATTTATCGCACAATATCTTCCGGAAACTTAGCCGGCATCTCCACCCGTTTCCAGGTCTCATAATACCAAGCGTTCAGTTCATTTCCGTTCAGATCGTTCTTGATGAAGTATTTCAAATGCAGATAATCATTATCCTTTATTTCAAACTCCAGAATATTATCCTGATTATCGAGCATCGGAAGGTGGATATTCTTCTCGATACTCTCTTTATAAGAATCATCAGTCAACTGTTTATACGTACCATATCCTGTGATAATCGCATCCGAACCGGGAATAATGGTAAAATTCACGATTCTGCCGTCATCACTCAATACCTTAAATGTATTACTGGGTTTCAACGATCCCGGAACATCGGGAGATTCTGATACATAATGGCACAACTGCCAGATCCCTTTCAAATCGGCCGGTTTGAATTTGGTTTTCTTTTGGGCCGTCGCACCTGTTACCGCTAACAACATAATTGAAAGCATGGTAAAGAAATAGAGCTTTTTCATGACAATATGATTTTAGTTAACACTTTTAAAGGCGTATGTCCAAATATAAAGATTTATTTTGAGAAAGTAACAATCAAATGCATAAAAAAACTCGCACAATCAAAAGATTATGCGAGTTTTACATAAATATACCGAAATATTAGAAATCAGCATTTCTCGGTGTACGCGGGAACGGTATCACGTCACGGATATTTGACATACCTGTTACAAACAGCAACAGACGTTCAAAACCGAGTCCGAAACCGGAGTGAGGACAAGTACCGAACTTACGGGTATCCAGATACCACCACATATCCTTCATCGGGATATGCATTTCTTCAATACGAGTCATCAGCTTGTTATAATCCGCTTCACGTTCAGAACCACCAATGATCTCACCGATCTTCGGGAAAAGAACGTCCATCGCACGTACTGTCTTTCCATCCTCGTTCTGCTTCATATAGAAGGCTTTGATTTCCTTCGGATAATCAGTCAGAATCACCGGACGTTTGAAGTGATCTTCCACCAGATAGCGTTCGTGCTCGGAAGCCAAGTCTACCCCCCAGTAAACAGGGAATTCGAACTTGTGACCTTTCGCAACGGCATCTTCCAGAATCTTGATACCATCCGTATAAGGCAAACGAACGAAATCATCCTTCAATATACCTTGCAGACGTTCAATCAAGCCCTTATCGAACATATCGTTCAGGAACTTCACATCATCCGCACAGTTATCCAACGCCCATTTCACACAATATTTGATGAACTCTTCTGCCAGGTCCATATTGTCGGCAATGTCGTTGAACGCAACTTCCGGCTCAATCATCCAGAACTCTGCCAAATGGCGGGGAGTATTGGAGTTTTCGGCACGGAAAGTAGGACCGAATGTGTAGATAGCACCCAAAGCAGTGGCCGCCAATTCACCTTCCAACTGACCGGATACTGTCAAACTTGCCTGCTTGCCGAAGAAGTCGTCATCATAAGAGATAGAACCTCTTTCGTCTTTCTTCAAGTCATACAGATTCATGGTAGTTACCTGAAACATCTGTCCGGCACCTTCACAGTCGGAACCTGTGATAATCGGTGTATGGAAATAGAAAAATCCCTTTTCATGGAAAAACTTGTGAATAGCAATCGCCATGTTGTGACGAATGCGGAACACTGCACCAAAGGTATTGGTACGCGGACGCAAGTGAGCGATCTCGCGCAAGAATTCCATGGAGTGACCTTTTTTCTGCAATGGATATGTATTGTCGCAAGTACCCAGCACTTCGATTTCTTTAGCCTGCACTTCCACCTTCTGACCGGAACCCACAGATTCCACCATTACTCCGTTCACACTAATACAAGCCCCGGTAGTAATCAGTTTCAGCATCTCTTCATCGAAATTAGCCAGATCTACTACGATCTGCACATTATTTATTGTAGAACCGTCATTCAGTGCGATAAAGTTAACTTGTTTGCTACCTCTGCGGGTGCGAACCCATCCTTTCACATTGACCATAGCGCCAATATCTTCGCGCTTCAACAGATCAACAATTTTTGTTCTACCAATCTTTTCCATAAAACTTTTTTAATACAATATTATATATTACTCAAACGACCCCATGCGGAGGTAGTTTACTTCTGCTTCCGACAGGTAACGCCAGTCTCCGCGGCGCAGACCTTTTTTGGTCAGTCCGGCAAAGAATACACGGTCGAGTTTTACTACTTTATATCCCAGTGATTCGAAAATACGGCGAACGATACGGTTCTTGCCGGAGTGAATCTCGATACCTACCTGGTCTTTCTTGAAATCATCTGTGTAGCTGATAGCATCTGCATGGATTTCACCGTCTTCCAACTGTACGCCGGCTGCAATCTGATCCATATCTGCTTTTGTCAGGTTCTTGTCCAGATGAACATGATATATTTTCTTTTTCAAGAATTTCGGGTGTGTCAGCTTGGAAGCCAGGTCACCGTCATTTGTCAACAGAAGTACACCAGTCGTGTTGCGGTCAAGACGCCCTACCGGATAAATGCGTTCGTTGCAAGCGCCTTTTACCAGATCCATTACCGTGCGGCGTTCCTGCGGATCATCCGATGTAGTAACCGTATCTTTCGGCTTATTCAACAGTACGTATACCTTACGTTCGATGCTTACCGGTTCATCGTGGAACTTCACCACATCCGAGCGTTTGATCTTTGTACCCAATTCAGTTACTACTTCACCGTTTACAGAAACCACACCTGCTGTGATAAACTCATCAGCTTCGCGACGTGAGCAAACACCGGCATTAGCCAAGAACTTATTCAGACGAATCGGTTCGTTCGGATCAACAAACTGTTCCTTGTACTCAATCTGCTTCTTGATGCTATACTTAGCATTCGGATCGTAATCACTGGTACGCGGACGCGGACGATAGCCACCCTGCGAACGGTCATTGTTAAATCTCGGACGATAGCCACCACCGTTGTTATTACGGTAGCCACCACCTTCACCACTGTTGAAGCGGGGACGATATGGACGATCACCACCTTCGCGGTTATAAGGACGCTGAGGACGGTCGCCACCTTCGCCACTGTTAAAACGGGGACGGTACGGACGGTCGCCATAAGAGCGTTGCTCGCCACCTTCACGATTGTAAGGACGCTGCGGACGATCGCCACCTTCGCCGTTCGGATTAAATCTCGGACGATACGGACGGTCTCCACCTTCACGGTTGTAAGAAGGGCGTTGAGGACGATCATAAGAACGTTGTTCACCACCTTCGCGGTTGTAAGGACGTTGCGGACGTTCGCCTCCTTCATTGTTGCTATTGAAGCGAGGACGATACGGACGGTCTCCACCTTCACGATTGTAAGAAGGACGTTGGGGGCGATCATAAGAACGTTCACCATAAGAACGCTGTGGGCGCTCTCCACCTTCACTATTCGGATTAAATCGCGGGCGATACGGACGATCCCCACCTTCACGGTTGTAAGAAGGACGATACGGACGTTCTCCACCTTCTCTGTTGTAAGACTTGTTACCATCACGGCCGGCACCTGTATTCTCCTCATTGTAAGAATTTTCGCGCCATTCTTCGTTTTCTGTGCTCATTTTTTTATTCGAATAAAATTAGACTTTGGCCTCACGGCCTATTAAAAAAACACGTTTATTGTATAAGTAAACAATTAAAGTCCCGTATATGTATGCGGAGTAATTGCTCTTAACTCTTTTTTAATATCTTCGCTTACGTTCAAGCCTTCGATAAACTCTTTAATAGAACTTTCTGTAATAGCCTGGTTGGTCCGGGTCAAAGCTTTCAATGCTTCATACGGATGCGGGTAAGCCTCGCAGCGTAAAATCGTCTGGATTGCCTCAGCCACTACGCTCCAGCAGTTGTCCAAATCACGGTAAATAGCCGGTTCGTTCAGCAACAGTTTGCGAAGTCCTTTCAGTGAACTCTGAATAGCAATCACGATATGACCGAAAGGCACGCCTACATTACGGAGCACCGTAGAGTCTGTCAGGTCACGCTGCAAACGGGAAACAGGCAGTTTCACAGCCAGGTGTTCCAGAATAGAAGTTGCGATACCCAAATTACCTTCCGCATTTTCAAAGTCGATCGGATTCACTTTATGCGGCATCGCGCTTGATCCTACCTCACCGGCTTTGATCTTCTGCTTGAAGTATTCCATAGAAATATACTGCCAGAAGTCACGGTTCATATCCACCATTATGGTGTTGATACGTTTCATCGCGTCAAAGACAGCAGACAAGTTATCGTAGTTCGAAATCTGAGTGGTATATTCTTCGCGCTCCAGTCCCAGTTTCTCTGCAACAAACCGATTACCGAATTGTTTCCAGTCATATTGAGGATATGCTACATGATGAGCATTGTAATTTCCGGTAGCGCCACCGAATTTTGCAGTGATCGGACATGCTTTCAGCATAGCCAGCTGACGTTCCAGGCGGTAAACGAATACCATCACTTCCTTACCCAAACGAGTCGGAGAAGCCGGTTGCCCATGAGTTTTGGCAAGCATCGGGATTTCAGCCCATTCTGTTGCATACGTTTTCAGTTGTGCAATCAGTTCTTCGATCAGCGGATAATAGACTTTATCCAAAGCTTCCTTGATAGAAAGAGGCACAGACGTATTATTAATGTCTTGAGAAGTCAATCCGAAGTGAATGAATTCTTTATAGTCATCCATTCCACCCAGCTTATCGAATTCTTCTTTCAGGAAATATTCTACGGCTTTTACATCATGGTTGGTTACACTTTCGATATCTTTAATGCGTTGCGCATCTGCTTCCGAGAAGTTACGGTAGATATTCCGTAAAGTTTCAAACACGCTGCTATCGATTCCTTTCAACTGCGGCAAAGGCAGTTCGCACAAGGTGATAAAGTATTCCACCTCTACCTGTACACGGTATTTAATCAGTGCAAATTCAGAGAAATAAGCTGCCAAAGCTTTAGTTTTGCCTCTATATCGACCATCAATCGGAGATATGGCCGTTAATACATCAAGTTCCATACGTTTTCTTAGATAATTATCAGACTGCAAAATTAACTCTTTTTCCTGAGTTATAAGGCAAAAGGATAAAGAAAGTTTGTATAAAAGCGGTAAGAAATAAAAAAAGTCTCACGAATTTCTTCGTAAGACTTCTATTTCGTGGGCGCTGAGGGATTCGAACCCCCGACCCTCTGGGTGTAAACCAGATGCTCTGAACCAGCTGAGCTAAGCGCCCTTTTGTTGACGGAAGTGTTTCGGTATTCTTTGTGGGCGCTGAGGGATTCGAACCCCCGACCCTCTGGGTGTAAACCAGATGCTCTGAACCAGCTGAGCTAAGCGCCCGTACACTTCCGTTTCAAAAGCGATGCAAAGGTACGGCTTTTTTTGAAACCTCCAAACATTTTGCATATTATTTTTCAAGAAACTTTTTATCAAAAATAAAAACCAACTGATTATCAGCAAATAATGAAAAAAGTTTTTTTTCATGCAACTTTCCCTTCTCCAAGCCTGTCCACTAAACAGAACAAGATAAAGCCAACAATGTGGGAACACTCAAATCCGGGAAATAAGATTCCCGGTCAAGCCTGCTTACGGATAAGGCGCGCCGGATTCCCGACTGCAACACTGTCGTCGGGAATATCTTTCGTCACGACGCTTCCCGCTCCTATCACACAACGGTTGCCAATCGTCACACCGGGACAAATGACAGCACCGCCGCCAATCCAGCAATCCTCGCCGATCGTAACCGGATAAGCATACTCTTTCGAACCGCGACGCTCCAGATAATTCATCGGATGATGCGGTGTATAAATCTGTACGCAAGGACCGACTAGCGTATGGGCACCGATTGTGATATACCCTCCGTCCAGAAAAGTACAGTTGGCATTGACAAACACGTGTTCGCCCAACTTTATCCCGTCTCCGTGATCGCAATGGAAAGGAGGACAGATCACCGAAGTTTCAGGAATACCCGGCACCAGTTCTTCCAACAATTCTCTGTACCCGTCATCGTACGTGCTCAACCCGCGCATGATCGCCAGCAACTTCTTGGCATGCTCAAAACGCACCTGCAACTCCGGCGCGGACATATCAGCCAACTGGCTGCTACGCATCTTCTCTACTTCTGTCATATTCCTTATTCTCCCATCCCATTAATAAATACCAATTTCCTTTCATCCGAAAGCGATTCGTCAAACTCGAACCCTTCCCACGAGAATCCTTTCAGTTCCTCCGGATTTCCGATCTTATTTTTCAATATGAAACGTGTCATCTCGCCACGGGACATCTTGGTATACACCACTATCGTAGCCAGCTTTCCATTCTTCCAGACATGAAATTCGGGAGTGACCACACGGACTTCGCTCTCCACCCGCTTCCAGTCAAACAGGCTTTTCATCTCGTCACTGGCAAGATTACACAAGATTCCTCCTGCCGATCGGATGTCCTCTATGAACGTATCCGTCAGACGCGACCGCCAATAAGAAAACAAAGTCTGATTCCCCAATTCCGGCAATACGACATCCCCCTCCAGCCGATAAGCACGAATCACGTCCAAAGGACGCAACAGACCGTAACAGAAAGAAGTCAGCCGCAAATGTTCCTGCGCATACCCGAAATCTTCTGCAGAGAAGTCCTTCGGATTCAGCCGTTTGAATACAATGCCGGTATACGCCAGCAAAGCAGGCAATTCCGGAGTGGTTTCCGCATGAAAAGCCTGATAACGTTTATAATTCTCCACAGCAATCTTTGCGTTTACACGCAGCAGACGTTCTAATTCGTCTACAGAAAACTGGGACATCTGCAACGCTATTTCCGCCGCTTCCTTCTGAAAACGGGGGATCGTAGTCAAAGGGACTTTCACCTTCGACACCGCACTCATCGTCTTGGCACAAGATAGAAGTACTAACATTCTGAATCGGGTTTAATCATTTTGAAAAACACAAAAATAAAAAATAAATAGCTTCACTTGTTGACAGATATCCAAATTATGCCTACTTTCAGCCAATAATTAACTATAATCATTTATTAATTAACAAAAACACAAAAATCCCCCTTATGAGAAACAAGTTTGTATCTTTGAAAGTTCTGGCCTTATTGGTCATCTTTTGTCTGACGGGTAGCTTAACCCGTGCCGCTGTCAACCCGAAACCGTTTGTTGTCCCCGAACTCAAACAATGGACGGGAAAAGACGGTAACTTCACCCCGGGAAAAGACGCCCGAATCGTCTGCACTTCCCAAAATCCCGAATTACTGAGAATAGCCCGGATGTTTGCCGACGATTATCAACAGATGTTCGGGCAGACATTAAGCGTAGCACAAGGCAAAGCCACGCCCGGCGATTTCGTCCTATCCTTGTCGGCAGACAAGAAGCTCGGTGAGGAAGGTTACGCCATCAAGATAACCGACCGTGTAGCCATCTCCGCTCCCACCCCGACCGGTCTTTACTGGAGCACACGCACACTCCTGCAACTGGCGGAACAAAATCAGGAACGCTCACTCCCGCAAGGAACGATTCGTGATTATCCCGATTATCCGCTTCGCGGTTTCATGATAGACTGTGGCCGTAAGTTCATTCCGATGGCTTATCTGCAGGACTTGGTGAAAATCATGGCTTACTACAAAATGAACACCCTGCAAGTCCATCTGAACGATAATGGATTCAAGCAATACTTCGAACACAACTGGGACAAGACTTACGCTGCCTTCCGGCTGGAATCAGAGACTTATCCGGGATTGACAGCCCGTGACGGCTCGTACTCCAAGAAAGAATTTATCGACTTCCAGAAACAGGCGGTATCCAACTTCGTGGAAATCATTCCGGAAATTGACGTTCCCGCCCACTCACTGGCTCTCACCCATTACAAACCGGAAATCGGAAGCAAGGAGTACGGCATGGATCACCTCGACTTATTCAAGCCGGAAACTTACGAATTCGTAGATGCTCTGTTCAAAGAATATCTGGAGGGCGACAATCCGGTATTCGTAGGCAAGCGTGTACATATCGGTACAGACGAATACTCGAACGCGAAGAAAGACGTGGTAGAAAAATTCCGTGCTTTCACCGACCATTACATCCGTTTTGTGGAAGGTTTCGGCAAGCAAGCAGTTGTATGGGGCGCGCTCAGCCATGCCAAAGGCGATACGCCCGTCAAATCAGAAAATGTCGTCATGAATGCTTGGTACAACGGATACGCCGATCCGGCAACCATGATCAAAGACGGATATCAACTGATCAGTATTCCGGACGGACTGATATATATCGTTCCGAAAGCCGGCTACTATTATGATTACCTCAACGAACCATACTTATATAAGGAGTGGACACCCGCCCATATCGGCAAAGCTGTATTCGACGAAAAACATCCTTCCATTCTTGGCGGTATGTTTGCCATCTGGAACGACCATGTCGGCAACGGTATCTCGGTGAAAGACATCCATCACCGTATATTCTCGCCCCTGCAAACACTCTCTGTAAAGATGTGGACAGGCGCTCAAACAGGCATTCCTTATGAAACATTCAATGAAAAACGTGCCCTCCTCAGCGAAGCGCCCGGAGTCAACCAACTGGCAAGAATCGGCAAAAAGCCGGAATTGGTATACGAACGTTCCACAGTCGCTCCCGGCAGCACTTCCGATTATCCGGAAATTGGCTATAATTACACTGTCAGTTTCGACATTACCGGAGCAAAAGAAAGTGAAGGAACCG
This sequence comes from Bacteroides sp. B1-V-101, assembly GCF_023656585.1. Lineage (NCBI taxonomy): Bacteria > Pseudomonadati > Bacteroidota > Bacteroidia > Bacteroidales > Bacteroidaceae > Bacteroides > Bacteroides sp. B1-V-101. The sequence goes on from NZ_JAMOKH010000045.1 coordinate 48,845, forward strand.
AATTGTTCCGTTCGCCTAACGCCGTATTCTATCTGTCAGACCCTATTCGGGGGATGATGGGATTTGCACGCGACGGCTATCTGAATACCTTCCCCTACAAAGTGAATCCAGGAGAAAAAGCAACAATTCAGATAGAAGGAAACAATTGCAGTACAACGCTGAGAGTCAACGGTAAAGTGGTTGATGAAATGAATACGCAGAAACTTTACTTTAATGCGGGAAAAGATTCAATGAACTATGTACGTACACTAGTTTTCCCGCTGGAGAAAGCAGGAAACTTTAATAGTAAGGTACAGAATCTGAAAGTATACAATTATTGCGTAAGCAAACCATAAGATTTAGATACGGATTACACAGATTTCACATTTTTTTAGCGGTACAATCTACCAAAAACCGTATCAATCTGTGTAATCCGCTTCTGGAAGAAGCACAATCATTCATTTCATTTACGTACGGATTTGAGCAAAATGATAGTAATAGTATCTTAAAATGGGGGTGCCCCCAATGGAGATACTACTGTTTCATTCATTTTTGAACCGTTACGAATCAATTCAAACCTGTATAACCAAAAGCTACACAAACGTTTCTTCCCTAAGCAATAAAACGCTTTTTTATTGTCACTTATCACTTTTCGAAGTTAACTAACTGATTATAAACATATCATCGGTGATAATAAGCGGTGATAATACGGTGACAATAGCTACATCCATACATTTTATTGTCACTTCCCTCCCAATCTCACTGTTCATCTCACCTACTGCTATCTCCCCATCAAGCCTACTTCATCCGAGTCCTGATCCTACGCAACAAATACCGTATACTACCGGTATCTTTCTCTTATAGTGTCTTTATTGTTCCATTAAGACACCGATCTCTTTAGTTGTTCACGGCCGTGGCAAGCATTGTTCACGGTCGTGACAAGAGTTGATCACAGCCATGAGCAGACCTGTTCACGGCCGTGAAGAGCTAAAGAGAACGGCACTCTATTCCTACTTTCTGTACTTCCCTAATAATGGTTGACTTGTTTATCTCTAATAGCTGCTATGTGTTGACTAGAAATATTACTAACCCTGGCAGCTGTTTACTTTATTATTTATTATTCCTGCCTCCGGTTTACTT
>NZ_JAMOKH010000046.1:0-47491 GCF_023656585.1 Bacteroides sp. B1-V-101
GGCTTTTTGCGGATTTTTTGTGTTCTTTGAGTTTGTTTTGGACTGTGAGGCAGTGTGGGAACTGTTTTTTTAATCTCTGACCTTAAAGTTTTGAGAGTTTAAAGAACGGAAGTATAAGGAGTTGTGTTATTGCCTGTCGTAATGCCCCTAAATGTTTCACCGTTTAAATTACGACTAGATATTTGTGGAACAAGAGGTCCTGTTGGACCATTCTTGATAGCTCTATATGTCCACAAGATAGCTTCATTTCCGTTCTTTCCATTTTCGTCGTCTATGTATATGCTGTTTATTGCATTAGGAATAGGTGTTGAACTAGCTTTTCTTAAAACTCCATGTTGAAAGCCTAATTTTTGTGCAGGCTTGTCACTAAATCTCCAGTAAAGAGTTGTATTATGCCCGAAATTAGATAAACCAGTGGATACTAAACCTCCGTTATCCTCTAAGCTGTTTTTATTTTTATGATCCTCATTGTCATGATATCTCTTTACAAGATCTACATCACCTTCATTGATATTCCATACATAATCATATAAAATCAGAGTACCTCCACCATAATTACCTGGATCTACTAAGCAAAATCTAAATCTTACATTTCCATCAACGGTTGTAGAACCAACATTGCCGGTTGCATGTGTATCTCCTCCATCTTCACAGTCCATTCGGTATACAAATTCTCGATTACCACTGCAAGTACCATACTTAAATACTCCAACTTTGGGGGCATTTCCGCCATAAGCTCTTGTGTCAGTTCGTGTTTTACTGTCATAAGCTAAGATTAGTTTGTTTAATGAATCTTGGATAGCCTTGATTAATTCGGGTTCCGCGCATGTTTCTTCTTGTGTAGTAGGAGTTAATTCATCTTTCTCTTTGTTTAACTCATCAAAAGAATATCCTTTTAATGTTAATTCGTAATCAGCAACTACACTTTCTAGTTCGTCAGATAATTGTGTGTTTTCACTTGCACTCATCGCTCTTTCTTCTTCATTTAGAGAACAAGAAGCTAATAAAATGCTGAAACAAAAAAAAGTAACTTTTTTCATAATACAGTTTTTAATAAATGTGGATAAATAAAAATTATTTTGATAGTTCTTCGTCAATAAGATGACAAATCTCTCGTTTTGAGTTGGAATTAACAATCAAACGTCCATTTACGATAATTGTTGGGGTTGCATAAACACCGAGTAGTACTAATTGATTTATCGATTTTTCAATTAATTTTTTCCCTGCATCATCTTCAATATCTTTCTTGAATTTGTTAATATCCATGGATGTACTATGTGCTATATTATATACAGTTATTGAATCTATGTATCCTTTATGCGTGTATAATGAGTCATGGAATTCCCAAAACTTATTTTGTCTATTGGCTGCTTCACTTGCTATTTGGGCAAAAGTTGGTGTTGCCGAATAGTGGATATAGCCAAATTTGACTTTTTCTTTGTATTTTTGATATATTGTTTCATATAGATTGTGAGCATTAATACAAGATTCGCAATCAAAATCAGATATAATGATAATAGATACTTTTGATTGAAGATTTCCTCTATAATAAGTGTGCAGATTGCTTAAATCAATGGATGGACTTTTAGGAGGATAAATATATTGCACTATTCTTTTATTTTGTTTTAAAGAATCCAGCAAATTATCTATAATAAATCCTTTCAAGCGATATAATCCTGATATCTTTCCAGTGGGAGAGTTTGTGGCTACATTATACATATTAGCATCACGAAATTCTATAATTGATTTCAGATTATAACGTTTTGAAAGAGAATCTATTCCCAATCGCTGGATTTGATTATCTGTATAATTATCAATATATTGCTGATAAGATAGTTGTTTTTTATCAGCCTCTTTCTGTAGTAACTTAACGTTTATTAATTGCTCAACTGCCTTCTTCTTTATTTCATAAATTTTGTTTAGTTCGTCAAAGAGTTCTTGTTTAATGATCGTATTTAATTCATCAGTATAAAGTACTTCTTCTCCTAATTCTGCAATTATCTCTCTGTCATTATGTGATGATTTTTTTCTAGAGTTGCATGAAGGACAAAGTAATGCAAACAGTATGATAAATATAGAATATTTGGTACGTTTCATAACTTTATTATTCTATGGAAATTACTCCTACAGCTACCCATAAAGGAGAGGATACTTTAAGAGTATATTCTGTAGTTTTGTAGTGTTTATCTAAGTTGATGAATTTGATTTTCTCGAAAGATGTTGTTTTTTCATAGTAAACTGTTTCACCGGTAGTTGAATTAATTATGAGTATTGTTACATCATTGCTAGGATGTTCGAATTCTATTTCTAATAATGAGTTATTTACATAGGCTTGTACAGGAGATGGTAAATTTGCAGAGCGGTGCTCTATCTTTACTCTGACCTTCATCTTGATTTGTTTTCTTGTATCTAATGGCATTGCAAAGATAAGATTTGAACAAATAACCATAAGAGAGAATAAAAGTAGATTTCGTTTCATATTGATTTTATGTTATTGGTTTGTTGCAAAATTACGATGTTTGCGTATGCGGAACAATAACATGAAATAACAATATGAAAGATAATCGATCTTGATAATCAGGGTGTTGCGTTTTTGATATAACAAAAATGAGATAATGATAACACTTTCTTTTGCAGGACTATCTTTTATCGTTTTTAAGATCAAATATTACAGAGAAAGTTTGATTGGATAGTTGCTTTCTTATGCGATACTTTCTTTGGTTGAGCGCATATTGACTTTCAACCCTCATACATTTTTTGATAGTATCATTAGAAAGTTGAAGATAATTAAGTATACAGTAATAGAGATCTTCCTGCGTTAGATTTGGATATTGGTTAAGAAGCTCCTGCATTGCTTCCGTGAAAACTTCATTTATTTCTTGATAAATTAATGAAATATCTTCTTGGGATACTCCTTTTTCTCTTTTTATTTTAGATGTTTCAATTAATTGTATTTTCTTATAGGATGTGGTGGTTTTGAATAGACGTACACATGTTTGAAGGCTTTGATGCCATAATTCAAATCTTTTATTTACTATATCTATGTACTTTTGTTCGTTAATTTTGTTAGTGTGTGATATTGTTTTAATTTCTTCTTTTAATACAGCTTTTTCTGTTTGGTTTTTCATAAGAAGTTGCTGTAGATATATGTATTTTATTTTATTGCGGTTGCTGATGTACATTAGTATAAATATGGCAAAGGATATTGTCAATAATATGCAAATGATTAATACTGCTTTATCTTTTTGGTACTGACTTTCTACGCGCTGTTCATACATTTCTGTAGAGTGTTTTTTTATGAGACTATTAATCTCTGTATGATGAACCATCTTTTGTATAGAATCATAATAAACTAATGCTGTATCATTGTATAAAATAGCTTGCTCATATTTTTTTCTTTTTTTATCTATTTCGTATAATGTTTGGTAGATAGATGCTTTTGCATAGATATCTGCATTGATTTTAGCTTTGGATAAATAACAAATAGCAGAGTCTGTTTCTTCCAAATTGCGTAAAATAATCCCTTTCCAAAAGTAAATGGAAGAAAAACTTGTATTATAAGGTGCATATTTTAATGCATGTTCTATATTCTTTTTTGCTTCTATATGCATTCCTAAATTATCATAAACTTTTGCTATATCACATAATATGGCAGTCTGCCATATGGAATCATTGATAGATTGTGCTATGGCTAAGGATGTTTGATAATAAGTTAGTGCGCTGTCTTCATCGTCTTGTATTGCATAAATGTTACCTAAGCCTCGCGTCGCATGAAGAATACCATATTTATCTTTTAATAGTTCAGCAGTAGAATAAGATTCTTTATATGTTTTTATTGCCTGAATATAAAATTCTTGATTTTCGTAGCACATCGCTAAATTATTGTAAACCTGTAATATAAAGGTTTTATCAGTCGGGGTAGATTTCAGAACTGTTAAATACGCCTCTGTTGCTTTTACATATTCTTCATTATCTTGGTATACCCTTCCAAGATAAAAATATGATTTAGCTTTTAAATTGTTGTTATCTTTATTTTTATAGTAGTCGATTGCTATCGATATTATAGAGTCATTTTGATGTTGAATGTAATTTTTATCTAAAGCTTGTGTTAAGAGCAATGCATACATTGCTTTAGCTGATTTACTGGGTATTTCTTGAATAGAAAAACTTCTTAATAAGTTTAAAGCACTATCAGGTTTACTAAGCATTAATGAATCTGCTAATTGGAGTTGAGGGATAATATCAGATTTATGACATGCATTTAATGTAATGAATAGTACTATTAAAAAGATTGTGTAGTTTGATTTCATAAAGTGTTTGTTTCTACAAAAATAACTATTTCTAAATGAAATATAGTTAATTAGGAGGATAAAAAATCAACGGTAAAAAGTAAATGATATAAAATACAGGACTTATTTTTCTTTTATGCTGCTCTCCCTTATCTGCAAATGTGTCGGAATCACCACTTGCTTGACCGTCCTGTCTCCCTTAATCTGATCAATCAGCAGTTGACAGGCTGTTTCCCCCATCTTATAAGTCTGATGCGATACGGCAGATAGCTTGGGTTCCACATAATTGGCGTGCTGCTCATCCGTGTATCCGATGATGGCGATATCGTCGGGAATACGAAGTCCGTGCCTTTTGATTACTTCCATAGCGGCAAAAGCCAATGTGTCATTCATGGCAAGGATGGCATCGGGAGGCTGGGGGAGAGATAATAATGTTTCCGTAGCAATCTGTCCTTCCTCATAATCAATTTTCCGGCAGACAACTAATTCCTTTTCAATCGGAATCCGATTATCGCGCAAGGCTTCCAGATAACCGTGCTTCCTTCTTTTTACAATATCCAGATGATTGGCACCGCCGATAAAAGCTACCCGTTTACTTCCATTGTCCAGCAGATGCTGGGTAGCCATTTGTGCGGATTGTGCTCCGTCTGCTATTACTGACGAGAATTGATCGGTCAGGCAAACACGGTCGAACAGAATCAGCGGCATATTGATCTCTTTCAATGCGGCAAAATGAGAAAAGTCAGTTGTTTCCTGAGACAGGCAGGCGATAATCCCCTCTACCCGCATATTGACCAGATTCTCTATATTCCTTTTTTCATGCTCGAAAGACTCGTGCGATGTCGTGATAATGACGAAATATCCGTTATCGATCGCCATGTTCTCTATCCCGTTCAGAATGGAGGCAAAGAAATGAGTGACAATATCCGGAACGATCACTCCGATGATGCGCGGCGCATTCTTTCGCAGACTCATAGCGAAAGGATTGGGACGATAATTCATCTCTTTGGCCAGCTTCTTGGCTTTGGCGCAAAGTTCACGGCTGATTTCCGGGCTGTCTTTCAGTGCTCGGGATACAGTAGGGATGGATACGCCTAATGCTTGGGCGAGGTCTTTGAGTGAAGTATGTTTCCGGTTTTCCATCTGAAGGTCTCCAACTTAGATTTATCTGCAAAGAAAGCATATTCCCTGATAAATCTCCGCATTTAAAGAAAGATTTTTTACGTAAACCGTTACGTAGCTTTTTCGCCCCTCTCTTGTCCGTTGAGAAGGGTTCACCCCTTACTTTTGTCGCATACAAAATAATTTAAAACCCTATACGTATGCAATACCATGAAATCGGAAAGACAGGGATGAAAGTATCGTCTCTCAGCTTCGGAGCTTCCTCTCTGGGAGGAGTTTTCCATGATTTAAAAGAAAAAGAAGGCATTCAGGCTGTGTTTACAGCCATCGAAGCCGGAATGAACTTTATCGATGTTTCCCCTTATTACGGACATTATAAGGCAGAGACTGTTCTAGGCAAAGCGCTGAAGGATATTCCTCGCGACCGTTATTATCTTTCTACGAAAGTCGGACGCTATGGCAAAGACGGAGTCAATACATGGGACTACTCGGCAAAGCGTGCGACGGAGAGTGTATATGAAAGTATGGAACGTCTGAATATTGACTTCATTGATTTGATCAATGTGCATGATATTGAGTTTGCCGACCTGAATCAGGTGGTTAATGAGACATTGCCTGCTTTGGTCGAACTGCGTGAGAAAGGAGTGGTAGGACATGTTGGAATCACTGATTTGCAGCTCGAAAACTTGAAATGGGTGATAGACCGTTCGCCAAGCGGTACCATTGAATCTGTTCTTAGCTTCTGTCACTATTGCCTGTGTGATGATAAATTGGCTGACTTCCTTGACTATTTCGAATCGAAAGAAATCGGTGTCATCAATGCTTCTCCTCTCTCGATGGGCTTGCTGAGCGAACGTGGTGTTCCGGTCTGGCATCCGGCTCCCAAACCATTGGTAGATGCCTGTCGCAAAGCGATGGAGCATTGTAAAGCAAAGAATTATCCGATAGAAAAGCTCGCTATGCAATTCTCGGTGAGTAATCCAAAGATTGCGACTACCCTGTTCAGCACCACTAATCCGGAGAATGTGAAGAAAAATATCGGCTTTATTGAAGAACCGGTCGATTGGGAACTCGTGCGTGAAGTGCGGGAAATTATCGGAGAACAGCAGCGTGTAAGTTGGGCAAACTCTTAAAAAACGATCGATTCTATGGATTATACGATTATTGATGCGCATGCCCATCTGTGGCTTCGCCAAGATACGGTGGTCGATGGTTTTCCTATCCGTACTTTAGAGAACGGACGCTCCCTGTTTATGGGGGAGATTCGGCAGATGGTTCCTCCTTTTATGATTGACGGGGTGAATAGTGCGGAAGTTTTTCTGTCCAATATGGATTATGCCCAAGTCTCGGCTGCGGTTATTACACAAGAATTTATAGACGGCATTCAGAACGATTATCTGATGGAGGTTGTTTCACGCTATCCGGACCGTTTCTTTGTTTGCGGAATGTGTGAGTTTCGCAAGCCGGGCTATCTGGAACAGGCGAAAAAACTGATCGGGAAGGGATTTAAAGCGATTAAGATTCCTGCCCAGCGCTTACTTCTGAAAGAGGGACGGGTAATGTTGAACTGTCCTGAAATGATGCAGATGTTCCGGTGGATGGAAGAGCGGGGAGTGATCTTGTCAGTCGACTTGGCAGAGGGGGCGATACAGGTTCCGGAGATGGAAGAGATTATTCAGGAATGTCCTCGATTGAAGATTGCTGTCGGACATTTCGGGATGGTTACTCTTCCGGATTGGAAAGAGCAGATTAAGTTGGCACGTCATCCGAATGTGATGATTGAGTCCGGTGGTATCACATGGCTGTTCAATGACGAGTTTTATCCGTTTAAAGGTGCCATAAAGGCTATTCGTGAAGCCGCAGAGCTGGTTGGTATGGAGAAACTGATGTGGGGCTCGGACTATCCGCGCACGATAACAGCCATTACTTATAAGATGTCTTATGACTTTGTGGTGAAATCCCCGGAATTGTCGGAAGCGGAGAAAACGTTATTCCTGGGCGGGAATGCGCGGAAATTCTACGGGTTTGCAGAACTTCCGGAACTCCCATACATTAAAAATATGTCGGAATAGAAAGGAAACAGCCACTATACCGCTAAACAATCACTGTACACATGAAAAAGAATACATATACCATTCCTCTCGCACTGGTTTTCAGCCTTTTCTTCTTGTGGGCGATCAGCAGCAATCTGCTTCCCACAATGATCCGGCAGTTGATGAAAACCTGTGAACTGAACACCTTCGAGGCCTCTTTTACGGAGACCGCTTATTGGCTGGCTTACTTTATTTTCCCTATCCCGATAGCTATGTTCATGAAGCGTTATAGCTATAAGGCGGGAATCATCTTCGGGCTGTTGCTGGCAGCTGTCGGCGGATTGCTGTTCTTTCCTGCTGCCATGCTGAAAGAATATTGGGCTTATCTCTGCATCTTCTTCATTATCGCTACCGGAATGTGTTTTCTGGAGACAGCCGCCAATCCTTATGTCACCGTGCTGGGAGCTCCCGAAACGGCTCCGCGCCGATTGAATCTGGCGCAATCCTTCAATGGACTAGGCGCTTTTATCGCAGCGATGTTTCTGAGCAAGCTGATTCTAAGCGGTACCCATTATACACGCGAGACGCTTCCTGTTGATTATCCGGGAGGCTGGCAGGCTTATATACAACTGGAAACGGATGCGATGAAACTTCCTTATCTGATATTGGCTCTGTTGCTTCTTGCGATAGCGGTCGTATTTGTTTTCTCAAAATTGCCGAAGATTGGAGATGAAGGAGCGGAACCTGCATCCGGAAAGAAAGAAAAACTGATTGATTTCGATGTGCTGAAACGCTCGCATTTACGTTGGGGAGTCATCGCGCAGTTCTTTTATAATGGTGGGCAAACAGCTATCAACAGTCTGTTTCTCGTTTACTGCTGCACCTATGCCGGTTTGCCGGAAGATACGGCTACCACTTTCTTTGGACTGTACATGCTGGCCTTCTTGCTAGGGCGCTGGATTGGTACGGGATTGATGGTCAAGTTCCGTCCGCAGGATATGTTGCTGGTGTATGCTTTGATGAATATCCTTTTGTGTGGTGTCGTGATGCTATGGGGAGGAATGATCGGACTGTATGCGATGCTCGCCATCTCTTTCTTTATGTCTATCATGTATCCTACACAGTTCTCTTTGGCACTGAAAGGACTCGGAAATCAGACAAAGAGCGGTTCGGCCTTTTTGGTAATGGCAATTGTCGGTAATGCCTGTCTTCCTCAGTTGACAGCGTACTTCATGCACGTTAATGAACATATTTATTATGTCGCTTATGGCATACCGATGATTTGTTTTGCGTTTTGTGCCTATTACGGTTGGAAGGGCTATAAAGTAATTGATTAATAAATTTATCTCAAACAAATAAAATGAAAGCAGTTCAAATTGTCAACCCCTCCGAAATGAAGGTGGTTGAACTGGAAAAGCCGGCCGTCGGTGTCGGTGAAGTATTGGTAAGAATCAAGTATGTCGGCTTCTGTGGCTCCGATTTAAACACTTTTCTGGGGCGTAACCCGATGGTGAAACTCCCTGTAATACCGGGGCATGAAGTAGGAGCAGTGATTGAAGAGATCGGTCCGGATGTTCCGGCTGGCTTTGAGAAAGGGATGAATGTAACATTGAACCCATATACCAATTGTGGTAAATGTGCTTCGTGCCGTAACGGGCGTGTCAATGCCTGCGAGCATAATGAGACATTAGGCGTACAACGGAATGGAGTGATGTGCGAATACGCCGTGCTTCCTTGGACGAAGATTATCCCGGCAGGTAATATCTCATCCCGTGACTGTGCTCTGATTGAGCCGATGAGTGTAGGATTTCATGCTGTTTCCCGTGCTCAGGTCATCGATAATGAGTATGTGATGGTGATTGGCTGTGGTATGATTGGGATTGGCGCTATTGTACGTGCTGCCTTGAGAGGAGCGACGGTGATTGCGGTCGATCTGGATGATGAAAAACTGGTACTGGCCAAAAGAGTGGGAGCGTCTTACGCAGTAAACTCTAAAACAGAGAATGTACATGAGCGGATACAGGAAATCACCGCAGGGTTTGGAGCTGATGTCGTGATTGAAGCTGTCGGCAGTCCTGTGACTTATGTAATGGCTGTGGATGAAGTTGGCTTTACCGGTCGTGTGGTTTGTATTGGCTACGCCAAAAAAGAAGTCGCTTTTCAGACCAAGTATTTCGTCCAGAAAGAACTGGATATTCGTGGTTCCAGAAATGCATTGCCTGCTGATTTCCGTGCGGTAATCAACTATATGAAAGAAGGTAAGTGTCCGGTAGAAGAACTGATCTCAAAGATTGCAAAACCGGAAGATGCTTTGGAGGCAATGAAAGAATGGGCAGCTGATCCGGGAAAGGTATTCCGTATCTTGGTAGAGATGTAGATCATTTGTTTTACAGAGGCAATCGTTAATTCTATCCATTCTTTACATAACGGTTAGCGTTAAAAGTTTAAAGTATAATTAAAACTCTTGCGGATATGCCGGAGAGTTTTAATTATACTTTTAGTCTTTAGGATGTTCTTCTTCTATTATATTAAGGATGGAATGATAATTGGCTATGATATTGAATCAATCCTTCCATCGGACTTTGGAGAATCTTACCTATCTGAATACCTGTTTGTCGGGCAGCATCCTGTAGAATCTCTTTGTAACAGTAGGCTATCGATCCGATGAAGTGTACCGGATATTGCTTGTAATCATACTGCATCACATTCCTGCGAAAGAAAGCTATAAAGCTGTTCAGAACTAATTGGCGGATAGCCGGTTCTTCCAAATGCTGTGCGATAAAAGGAGAGAGACTGGCCAAAAAACGATTGGGAAAGGGCTGGCGATAAACCCGGTCGATGATTTCGGGAGGCGTCAGATCGAACTGCTTCAGAAACTCTTCTTTCAAGGTGGCAGGAAGTTGATTTTTCAGAATATCTCCTACCAGCAGTTTTCCAAGTACGGCACCGCTACCTTCATCTCCCAAAATAAATCCGAGAGGAGAGATGTTACTGACGATCTCTTTTCCATTGTAAAAACAAGAATTGGACCCCGTCCCCAAAATACAGGCGATACCAGCCTTCTGGCCACATAGCCCGTGGGCGGCAGCCAGCATATCCGAATTAGCTTTAATATTCCCGATAACGGGCAGACTGTCTGCAATAGCCCGTCGGAGGACGGGAGCTTTCTCGGGTGTACAACCTGCTCCGTAGAAGTAAACTGCATTGAATTTCCCTTCCGGCAGTTGAGGCAGAAGGGAAGCTGTCAGCTTCTGTTGGATTTCTTCTTCCGACTGGAAGAAAGGGTTGATCCCTTTCGTTCCAAGTCGCTTGATAACTGCGCCGTTCAGTACGACACACCAGTCTGTTTTGGTAGAACCACTGTCTGCAATGAGTATCATATCTTAATGTATATTTTCTTTTTATATAGAATGTAGCCTATTGCCCAGTTGAGAAGGACAAAAAGCAGGGCAAATACAAGCGAGCCTCCTTTATCTCCGAAGACAGGTTGTAGGAGTGCGCTGTAAATATAGCCATGTAAAGAAGTCGCTTCACCTTGGTAGGTCATAGGAATGACTGCCAGCGTAATCGCCAGAATATCTGCCAATACATAAATAAATAGCGGATTTACTCCAAACGATTCGAAGAAACGGCTCCAGTTTTTATAACCTTTAATGTCAATGATCCATACGAGTAATGCCAGAAAACTGGAACCCAGACCGCAGGTTACGAGTACGAAGGAAGGAGACCATACTTTCTTGCAGATAGGAGAGCCATAACTCAGTAAGAAACCTGCGAAAGTAAGGATGGTACCTATCAGGAACAAACGTTCCAGCTTCTCATGAATATCTTTCACTTCCATCAATAGCTTTCCGGCACAGAAGCCGATTAGGACGTGGGCGATGGCTGAAATAGTACTAAGCAGTCCTTCCGGATCAAGTATCTGACCGCCATAGATATGAGCTTGTCCTAATACTGCACGGTCGACGATGGAAAGAATATTTGTTTCGTCGTAGACATATCCATTGCCGAGGGCAAGGATTGCAAAATAGCTGATGAGAAGTACAGCAATTAAATAAGGTATATATTTATGCTTCATGAGTAAAGCGACTATGGCAGTAACTCCATATCCCAAAGCAAGCCGTTGCATGACTCCGAGAATGCGAATCTGGTCGATAGGGAAGGGATCGTGCTGGAAGCAGAGAATGGAAAGCCAGCTGATGCCAATTCCAATCAGGAAAATGATCACGGTCCGTTTGAGAATTTTTAAACCCGCGGGAACACTGAAGGTGAAATTGTACTTTCTCAAAGAGATGTACGTGGAGATTCCCATAATGAACATAAAGAATGGGAATACCAGATCGGTAGGAGTTAATCCAATCCACTCGGCATGTTTGAGGGGAGCATACGCATGTTGCCAGGAACCGGGCGTATTTACTAAGATCATACCTGCGATGGTGATGCCCCGCATCACATCGAGTGCCAATAGGCGTTTGTTACTTGTTGTTACATTCATGACTGTTACTTTTTAATGTGTTAAGTTATAAGTAATTCAATTTTATCTCTTTTTTCCGAAGGAACTGTCCAGTCGATTGCGGATCATCCATGAAGCAAGGATGCCGGGAATGGTGCATACGCATACCCAGATAAAGAAGTTGGTGTATCCGAGATGTTCCTGTATCCATCCTGCCGGCATTCCCGGAAGCATCATGCCAAGTGCCATAAAACCTGTTCCAATGGCATAATGAGCTGTTTTGTGTTCACCATCTGCAATATAAATCAGATAAAGCATATAAGCAGTGAAGCCGAAGCCGTATCCCAACTGTTCGATGGCTACACAAATGGAGATTAACAGGAGGTTGTCCGGAGTAGCTGCTGCCATCCAGACATATAAAAGGTCGGGGAGGTTGATGGCCAGCGCCATGGGAATGATCCATTTCTTAAAACCGTCACGGGAAACGAGGAAACCGCTGATGATGCCGCCTATCAGTAGGGCGGCGACGCCGATGGTGCCATAAATGACTCCGACGGATGCGGTTGATAATCCCAATCCGCCTTGTTCGGCACCATCCAATAAGAATGGAGAGGCTATTTTAGCAAGTTGGGATTCTCCCAACCGATAGGTGAGCAGGAAGAAAAACATAAGTCCCAGGTTTTTCTTCTCAAAGAAAGTGACGAATGTCTTAAAGAAATCTTCCAGTAACTTACCCGGTGTTAACCCTGGTCTTTTGACATCTGAAGCAGGGTGGGGGAGAATAAAGCGATGGTATAGTGTCAGTCCGAGGAATAATCCTGCCATCAGATAGAAAGTGATGCTCCAGGCCATTGGAACATTGCCATGCGATGTTTCCAACCAGCCTGCCAACATAACCAGGATTCCCTGCCCGAAGATATTGGCGAAACGATAGCAAGTGTTTCTGATGCCTACGAAGAAGGATTGTTCTTTGTTGTTGAGGCCAAGCATATAAAAGCCGTCAGCCGCAATGTCATGCGTGGCAGAACTGAATGCCATCAGCCAAAAGAATGCCAGAGTGAGTTGCACATAGTGTGGAGTCGGGATAAAAAAGGCAATACCGGCGAAACCGGCAGCAATCAAACCCTGCATGGCAATAATCCAGGAACGCTTTGTCTTGACCAGATCTACGAAAGGACTCCATAATGGTTTGATCGTCCAAGGCAGATATAACCAGGAAGTATAGAGCGCTATTTCTGTATTCGACAATCCCAGGCGCTTGTACATGATAACGGCAATCGTCATCACAGCCACATAAGGCAGTCCTTCCGCAAAATAAAGAGTCGGAATCCAGCTCCACGGATTTCGATTGTTTCTTGGTATTATGTTCTTGGCATTTCTTGTTGATATCATGGCATTAGTCTCAGATGTTATTCATATTGTTTTTCAAGTCTGCTTCCGGGATAATAGTGAGCTAAAATATCTTTGTAATAATAACCTCGCTCTCCCATTACTGCCGCACCGATCTGACAAAGTCCTACTCCGTGTCCCCAACCGGCTCCGGTCAGTGTAAAGCGGGTTGGAACATTTCCCTCTTCTCCTTTTTCCTTATCCACAAGGAATGCTGAACTATAAAGATGGGAAGGCGACAATGTACGTCGGATCTCTAATTCTTTTCCGATGGTCAGTGTCCGTAAAGTACCTACTATCTTTAATCGTATCAGGCGTCCGGAAGTTCCTCGCTCTACAGGGATTAAGTCTATGATTTCCCCGAAATCAATTCCCGAACGTTGATGGATTAACTCAGCTAGTTCCTGTTGGCTATAACTGATTTTCCAACGGTAGAAATCAGTCGTTTCCTGATCGTAGTTATTAAGAACCTGACTCAGAATCTTTTTATCCTGCGTATTACAAAAAGCATCCGGAGAAGTTCGTATCCATCGGTCCGCTTCTTCTTCCTGCGTCAGATCGGGAAGCTGTATTGCCGGACCTGTTATTTGTTTCTCCGAATCAGAAGCATGGGATTCCGGTATGTAATCCCGTTTACCGGTCAGATAAGGATGCCTCACATTCTCCCAACAATTCTGAAACTCTTCCATTGCACCGCCACAACATTTGGAGAATCGTGCATCGCAAATCTTTCCTTCATACATCAGCACCTTTCCACGGGTAGCTGAAACAGCTTCGATAGCTTGTGGAGTAGAAGCACGGGTAATTCCCTGATAGCGCTGGCAATGATCATCCGCACAAACATCAAAATGCGTATGCGCTTCATGATCATACCATTTGATAAGTTGAGAGTGGAGAGTGAAAAGTGGAGAGTTGGCTGCGCTGTCCGGCTGTATAGTAGCTTTCCATTTTTCATTCTCCACTCTCAATTTATTGATCAGCCAGCTTCTGGAAATGACTGCATGCGCTTTCAGTAGTTCCAAAGAGGCGGTGGCACTCATTTCTGATGAGATGACACTTGTCAGGTAATCTTCTATAGAGATTACATTGATGGCGGTCAGTGTCTCTCCTTCGACAATGATTTTCAAAGCTCCCTGGAAGCGTTGTACTTCTTTGCGTTCCCAATGAAAATTGATGCCGATGGTGACATCCTTTAGCTCAAAGAAGATCCCGGCATTTGGCTGAGGGTAGAATATCAATTCATCGTATTCTTTCCCTGACCAGTATATCTTTTCTTTTTGATAAACAGCCTTTTGTGCCCCTGAAACCTTTGTGCCGTCAGGAGTAGTGAAGCTTTCGGGAAAAGAAAATTCAATTTCTTTTCCCGAAAGGATACCGACTGTAATCTGAGGTTCTTCCATTTCTTCTTTACTAGGATGTTTGATCGGTGAGTGCTTTTAACTGTTCCTGTGACAAACTGACCTCCTTGTAAATCTGAGTGATTTTTTTAGCTGTTATCTTATCCAAATCTTCTTCTCTTACAATGGGGAATACGCCACACATCTCCGCAATAGCCGGGCTTATCAATAAGCCTTTTTTCCCTTGGGCATAATAACATTCCGGCCGATGTTTAGAACGTAGGAAAATAATACAGTTCCACTGTTTTATTTCATCGCCTCCAGTGCGGTTTACTGTTTCGAGTCCATACCAGGCAATCACATTGATTAAAGGTTCTTTGTCATGATAAATAGAAACTATCTTATCGTAAAGATACTCAAACATTTCAATGATCCCTCTTCTGTTTGGAGATGAAATGCCAATGCTCGTGGTGAACCCGTTTTCTAGATGACTATGTACGCTATCTTCAGAACTAAGCATGTCCGATATGAAAGTCATCCCAAAAGGATTGGCAATCTTTTCCTCTTTTCCTGCTGCCTGAAAGTGCATATGGTCAGGGGCGGAAGCTCCGCATTCCGGTCCGTTATATAAGATGAGGAACTCGTTCATGTTTTCGGCAAGGAAAAGCATATCCTCAAAACGGTTTTTGATGGTTTGCGGGGTATGTTCCTCTTCAATTATAGTCAGATGCCGGCGGAAAATCGGATAGGGATTGAGGCATATCTCATAATGTCCGAGTGACAAAGACGTTTGTTCTGCCGGGCGATTGTCATTGCACAGAAAACAAGGTCTTTCTTGTATGGACTGAGAGTCGGTCTGGGCCATTGTAGAGATTGCCCGTTGTGGATTTGGGAAGAATCTGACTCTCTTGGTGTCCCCTCCTAGTTTGAGTTCCAGCGTCTTTTCTTTTTTAAGATTCTGTTCTAATTCCTTATAATTCTTTTTTGCCAGCTTCCAGTCTTTTTTCTGTTTTTCTATCATCTCGTTGACGAGACGCTGAAAACTTTCATCGATGCTGTGCATCCGGATTCTTGCCTGTAACTCCCAGGTTCGGATACTGTCTTTGTAGAAATTGTTCCGGTTAATTTTTTCGATATCTAATGCTGCGTCAGAGTTGCCTTCCCAACGGCGGCAAAGATAGATTACATCATAAATACGACCGATCGTATATTCACGAGAAATACTCAGACCTATGGCATAATCTTCTCCATAACTGGTATTGGGGAATTTGATCTTGCGAAGGATGGGAGTGTAGAAGGCCCGTGGGGCACCCAACCCATTGATACGTAAAGCATTGTTGGGACCGTCCTCTACTGTCCACTCTTTATGGTCAATGACACCGGGAGCTATCTCGTTCATCTGAAAATCCGTCATTAGGTAAGTCCCTATCACCATTGCACAGTTCTGCTGATAGAAGGTATCGACGATTTTCTGTAAGGTATGCTCATCCTTATACAGGTCATCGCTATCCAGTTGCACGGCAAATTTACCGCATTTCTCATGGTGTACTCCTACATTCCAGCAACCTCCTATACCGAGATCATTCTCCTGGGGAATGATATGTATTAGTCTATTGTCCGCACTAAATTTCTGGAGGGCTTCGGTGGTACCGTCCGTTGAGTGATTGTCGATCACAATCACATTAAAGGGAAAAGTCGTTTGCTGGCTCAAAGCAGAATTTACGGCGTCACGAATGGTCCGGATACGATTACGGACAGGTATGATGACAGATGCTTCAAACTCAAAAGCTTCTCTGTCCAGGTTTACTGTTCGGGAAGAAGGTCTTACATAGGCATTGATTTCTTTCAGATGCTTGATACAAACTTTCTCCATTTCGATCTGTACTTCCCGATTTTTAGGATTTACGTAGTCGAATTGTTTTTCTCCGCTTTTCCGGGTATCTGTTTCTATTTCTGTGTAAAGGAACTCATTGATATGGATGATTTGAAATAGATTACCTAGCATCAGACGCATTTCATAAAATGCAGCATATTGGAAAACTGTTTCCTCCAGAATACTTGAAGCAAGGGTGAAAATTTCGGAATTGAATAAAAGCACCGAACCGAAATCAAAATCATCCCGGAGGCTTCCTTGTTGATAATCAATAACGGGAGTTTGTTTGAGAACTCCGTCAACCAGTTGGTAATGATCTGCGTATACCATTGCATTTTCTGAGGAACTCTGTATAATCTGTGTCATGCGTTCCAGTGCGTACAATCCTAGTTTTAGCGGGGTCTGTTTCGTGTAAAGCAAAAGATAGCTGGCATCATCTGCGTTGTCAGCAATTGTTTTAATCGTACTTGTAGAGTAGAGACCGTTAATGAGGAGACATTCACACCCCGGTAAGCACTCTTTGTTGGTATCAGCGCTTAGCAGGTAGATTTTGTTCACTAATTCTGAAGCTTGCAATTCTTTTACAGTTTGTATCGTATCTTTCGGATTGCCAAAAGGTATGAAGCAATTGATTTTCTTTTTCATTTTAATGTTTTTTTATTAAAGAGCTGTTGATAGGGGCGGCTGACGATTTCCTTTTGATGAGCAGGCAAAGCCCCAGAAAAGTAAACGCGGCATTCAATATCAGTAACTCGTAGCTAATTTGATATCCATCGAACCAGGCTTCCGAATTTCTTTGCAATACGTAGCAAAGTGCAGGAGAAAGAATGGCTACTAACGGAATATATGGATCATAAACTTGTTTTTTAGTAAAAATGCCGAAAGCGAATAGTCCGAGAATTGGACCATACGTATAGCTGGCCAGCGTATAAATCGCATCAATCACACTTGTATTATTCAGCAAATTGAATACGAAGATGACGATTCCCATCACGAACGTCATCCCGATGTGCACGTGTTTCCGTATTTTGCAGAGTGCCGCTTCGTCTTTCTTGTGCGCATTCAGAATATCTACGGTGAAAGAAGTCGTCAGGGCTGTCAAGGCCGATCCGGCAGCGGAGTACGCCGAAGCTATCAATCCGATAATGAACAGGATACCGACTATTCCCGGAAAGTAATTGCCTGTGGCGATCATTGGGAACAATTCATCGCTCTTGCCGGGATTCTCGATTCCCTGTCGGGCGGTGAAAGTATAGAGCAATACACCCAGCATCAGGAAGAGCAGGATCACGAAGAACTGTGAAATCCCGCTTGTAATCATATTCTTCTGTGAGTCACGGAAGTTCTTGCAACTGAGATTCCGTTGCATCATATCCTGATCCAGCCCGTTCATGGCGATAACGGTAAAGACGCCTGCCAGGAATTGCTTGAAGAAATATCGCTTGTCGTTGACATCGTCAAAAAAGAACATTTTGGAGAGATCGCTGTCTGAAATCGTTGAGACCAATCCGCTGAAATTCAGATGCAGGCTGGAAGCTATATAGTAGATACAAAGTACAACGGAGACTACCAGACAGAATGTTTTCAGTACATCAGTCCATATCAATGATTTCACTCCTCCCCGGAAAGTATAGAGCCAGACAATGAGTACTGTCAGTATGACATTGATTATAAAGGGAATATGGAAAGGCTCGAAGATGAGTAATTGCAAGGTCAGACATACTAAAAAGAGCCGCACGGCAGCTCCGAGCATTTTGGAAATAAAGAAAAACCAGGCTCCTGTCTTATAGGAAGAAGCTCCGAAGCGATTTTCAAGATATTCATAGATAGAAACCAGATTCATCCGGTAGAAAAGCGGAACGAGTATGAATGCGATAATGAACTGTCCGACGATAAATCCCAGTACCATCTGCAGGTAGGAGAAGCCGCTGGCTTGTACCATACCCGGTACGGATACAAACGTAACTCCGGAGATAGTGGAACCAATCATGGCAAAGGCGACAATATACCATGCCGATTTGCGGTTGCCGACGAAGAAGCCTTCGTTATCTGCTTTATGTCCTGCTATATAGGAGATAGCGAAAAGGATCATAAAGTATGCTATGATAGTAATAGATAAGATAATTGGACTCATATCTGTTGCTTAAAATTCGTTCGCGGGTGAATATATTCAAATATGCTTTTCCTACAAATTGTACAAATGTAGGGAATTTATCAAATAAATGCATCCTTCTTATGAGTTTTTTATTCCGGGTGTGCCACCTGTATCATTTCTCGATGAGTGCCAGTTTTTGTTGAGAGAGGGAAGTTCAGGAGATATCTTCTCTAATGAAATGCCTGTAGTGACTGAAGTGTCGTGCATCCAGTCTATGAAACGGCAGGTATCAATTGTGCGGGGATGTTCTTCATCAGTTGCCAAGGCAAGGTAACCTCCGTCGTTGCTCAGTTGCGGAAATTTGGATATTTCGGTTATACTTTTGCCGTCAACCTTATGCTTTCTGATCAGTGTAGTTGCGGAGTGAGTAAAACAAATATATCCTTTGCCGGGAATAACAAGGTTTGTATTTTCATCTTCCTGTTTGAGTATTGTGGTACTGAATATTTCTCCCGTTGCTCTCATTTTAAACAGACGCAGAGACTTTACAGTGATATCCTGATCAGCAGGATTATAGAATTCGATGTATTCGGCACCGTCTTTGGCATTGTCATACATCACTTCGTTGAATAGTAACATATTTCTCACATTGTCAGGATATTCCGGCGATTCCGGTGTGTCAGGCTTGTCCGGTTCATCCGGAACGTCCGGTATGTCGTCCGGTTCAGTACTTGTTATTACATCATCAGACAACTGTATATGATGGAAAGTGAAACCGTCACAGCGGCTTTTTGTATAAACGCAGTATATGCCGCAGCAGATTGACTTTGTGATACTTGCGTCTTTTATTTGTTTCTCCTTCGTATATTCGGTTTCCGTTTCCATGCGTGTCCAGAAAGTCCAGTAGCCGTTGGCGTCGCATTCTACTTTGATAAATAATTTCGGAGAATTATTTCCTTTCATGAGTTCTCTTCCCGAAGCCAATAATTTGGATTGATTCCCATTTTGCCGGTAAAGTGCTACATTGTCTTTTGTTCCTCCTATCTGAATGTAATAGCCGTTCAGATCTCCGGAAAGTATTTCCGATGAAGAGGCTAAATAGAAACGGGCGTAATTATTGGCGGAAGGATTAAAGGTGAGCCGTACCCCGAATTCCCATCGGGTGCTTCTTACAGAAGAAGAGGGGATCGTGATATATGCTGTTCCTGCATCTTCCTGCGGATCATTCAAGTGTACGCCTTCTTTGGTATTAATCGTGAATTTCTCGGTTTCTCCTGTCCAGGGAAGTTCTGATGTTGAACTGTCCGGTTCAAGGCTCTCTTTTTCATCCTCAGGCGGAAGCGCACAACTGTATAATAATATAATGAGGAAACTCAGAAATGTACATGCCTTGCAAATTTTCATACGGCTTTAAATTAGTGTTGTTATCTACCGTATTTGTTTGTGTTCAACGCAGAGGCAATTGCGGATCGGATAATGTTCATGCTTGCAAAGGTACAGTTTCTTGTTGAATAAATGCGAAAGGTTCTTTATTGTTTTCTGTGAATGTTAGAAATAAAAGATACGGATTATACGGATTAACACGATAGCTTTATGCTTTCACAACGCTAAAACCGTGTTAATCTGTGTAATCCGTGCCTAAAAGTTATTATTCCTGTTATTACTCAAAGCGCGGCATCACATACTTGTCCGTATAAGAAGTGAAACTGATGCCGGGCATATAATGAGTATTCGAATTATTTTCCAGCTTCTTTATCAGTGAATAATCATCCGCGTTCAAAGCATAGTAATTATCGGAAGACGGACTCGTCACCCGTACCGTCCAGTCGAACATATTTCCAATGATGGTCAGCGCGTCCGTTTCGGGATTGAATGCAGGAACTCCTGTTTTCACCACATCATACGTGCGGCTTTTCAGCACATATAAAGCATTGTTGATATCTGTCAGGAAAGCAAGCGTCTTTTTATTTCTGAATTCCGTCAGATAAAGGTGCTCTAATGTTAATCCTTCCGGCAAAGTGATAGCACGAACGTAGGGACGCCCTTTCACCTGTTTCAGATGGAACAGACGACGGTCGGCATCCAACAGAAGGTATCCTTCGTCATACTCCTTCTTCACCGTCGGGTTTCCTGCGATCTCAATGGCCGGAAAGCGGAAATTCTTCTTGGTCATAGCTTCTGTAAACAAGAGGCTTTTTTCTGCATTCACGCTATTGGAAGCCATATCGATAAACTCAATGCCTTGCGAAGTAATGCGGAAAACATCATCCGGCATCTTCAGGTCTACACGCCCGGACATCGACTCCAACAGAGGATAAAGACCGATGGAAGGAGCGTTGATATCCGTAGGTACGCTGCGGAAATTGAAATTCTCCGTCTGCACGATCTTCGGAGTGACAGCTATCCCGTTAATCGTATCCGGAAAACGTTCGTCGGACATCAACTGGCGGAAATAAAACATAGGCAGAATACTGTCGAAAGCAGCTTCGGAATAAATGTTTCCGGCAGCGTCGCGACGTACGGTTCCTTTTCCCTCTTCCTGTCCCATCAAGGCGAAATCGCCGATCACGAAACTATATAGAGTGAAAGGAGTCTTCTCCGGCTTTACGACAAAGAAGTTGTAACACCAAGGCAACTGCCAGAGAAGCAGGAAGGCGATGGTGACATATAATAGTAGGGTACTGAAACGTTTCATCTTTATTTAATTCTTCATTTTTAGTTCTTCATTCTTCATTATCCTAGTCCTGCTTTCCCGCTTTGAACCGTACGATGGAGAGCCAGGAGAAAGACGCGGTCAGCAACGTATAGACCAGCAGATACGGGAGGAATTTGTTATAAGCTTCCGGCGTGGGCGACAGGAAGAAGATTCGCAGTAACAATACGGTGATAATGAGATTGATGATTCTGCGTTTCCATGCCGGTTCGAGGCAGATCCATGCGATGAGCAGGTAGCCGGAAATACCGGCAAGATACCACGTGAGGGCGGTCAGCAGTATATGATTCTTCAGTTCGTGAGCCAGTACTCCGCTCAGATAGACCTCCATCAGAAGGAAGTTGGAAGCGAAGCAGACAAGCAACAGTACCAAACCGGAGAACAACATATTGCCGGTCATTTTCAGTTCGGGATAGGGCAGGTGCAAAGTCAGTTTCAGACATTTGCGCTGCATCTCGGGAACAAACTGCACGATGGCCATCAGCACTCCGGCAATCAGGGGGATGTATTGTAACATATCGATGAATATGGCATCCCGCTGCATCATGACTTCCCATACATGCGCGGCGCCTTTCATTTCTATCACCCGGTTGATGCGAAGCATACAGTAGCCTGTAAAACCGAGTGTAGTGACTACGGCAAGCAGAAAATACCACCGTGTCTTGATCCATTCTTTATAAAATATAGCGTACATGAGACTTCTAATTTACTTTTTAATCTTTAATTATTTTATTGAATCAGTATTTGCCGGTCAGACCGATGAAGGCATCTTCCAGATTCACATGTTCGCTATGCAGGTCCGTATAGGGTACTGACATGGATTTCAGTTTTGCTTCCGCCTCTGTGAGGGGGAGGAAGGAGAATGTTTCCAGTGTATTCCGCATCACGGAAGGATGATAGAAATCATCGGATGCGGGCAGTTCGTAACCTTCGGGAACAGTACAGGTATAGCGGCGTCCTTCTTTCAGTAATTCGTCAATTGGCTTCTGAATCAGTATCTTTCCGTAGTCCATTATGATACAGTCGTCTACCAGTCGTTCCATATCCTGAATGATATGCGAAGTCAGAAAGACAGTCTTGCCTTCGGAACGTGCATAATCGCGGAGATAGTCTACAAACAGGCGGCGATAACCGGGGTCGAGACCGAGGGAGAAGTCGTCTAATACAAGAAGCTCGGGATTCTGTGCCAGAATCAGTCCGAGTGCTACTTGTGAACGTTGTCCGCAAGACATACGGGAGATGCGCTGTCCGGTAGCTACTTTCAGTTTGTTCATCAGTTCATAATAAGCCTCTTTTTTCCATTGATTGGGGTAAAAGGCTGCGTAGAACTTCTCAATCTGGGTGATGCTCATGAATTGATACTGTACGTGCCCTTCTATCAGCAGCCCGATGTTGCGGCGCAATGCCGGAGCCATCGTCTGTATCTCTTGTCCGAAGATACGGCATTCTCCGGAACGTGGTTTCAGATATCCGCTCAGGATGTTGATGGTCGTGGTCTTGCCCGTACCATTCTTGCCCAGTAGTCCGAGGATGCGGCCTTTGGGGACTGTGAAACTAAGATTTTCGTAAATCAACCGTTTGCCGTAGTAGTGCGTCAGGTTGTTACATTCTATGATTTGTTCCATTTTATTTTATCAGTTATTCTGTTCAAAAGAAGAGAAGAAAAAGGATGGGAATCACGATTCCGACAATCATTTCTATTCCTCCTCTGCCGATAATACCTTTGCTGCCTTTCAGCATGATGACTCCGGAAAGGGTGATGATGATGAGGCCGACTGCGAAAATATCCGCAAAGTAAGTCCACCATTGTCCGGGGTTGTAGTGCAGGCGTGCCATTGCTCCGATGAGCGGGCGGCGGGTGACAGATTCGTAGACTGCCTCTCCCGTACGGACGTTTACCTGCAAGTTGGACCCGCCTTTCAAGAACACTTTCATGATGTCCGCTTTCGGGAAATAGTGCTTGGTATAGTTACCTTCCTCTCCCAATGGTTGCAGCAGAGTCAGTACATTTTCCCTTTTCATTCCCTCTTTGCCCGGCAGTTTTTCGGCAATCTTATATTCTTTCCGTTCGATGGAGAAGTTCGGGTTGATGGTGTCACGGTGATTCATCACAATGCCGGAAATGGCATAAATCAAGACCATTCCGGCAAAGAAAAAGGATAAATCACGGTGTATCAGCCTACTCCATTTACGGATGCTGCTACTCCACTTCATACGAATTAGCTTCCATGAAATAGAAAGACAGATACTCTTTGCCGCTGCTTGCTTTTCGGTCGGCTATCTTCGCGCGGAAGTCGGCGATACGGGCTTCGGGCGTGTTGGCTGTCTCGCCGCGTGCTTTCTTCTCTGTGTCACAGCCGGCTTCACCGGTTCCGTGTTTTTCGGCAGCTTGCGCTTTGAGTTGTGCTTCCCAGTTTTGGAGGTAGGCTTCGTCAATGCGTTGTTCTTTCAGTGTTCCGGTGACGCGGACGATGGAGTTCACACATTTCGGGTCGAATGCTCCCAAGGTGCCGGCTTCTACGCGGATCACTTGTGTGTCGTCACTGCCCATCAGGAAGATTTTCTTGGCGCCATGCTTGCAGGTATGTGTGCAAATGCCTTCGATGGTTACTTCTTTTCCTGCAAGGTTTTCTGCATTTGCAAGAAGAGAGTCAATTTCTAAAGCAGACGAAGTGGTCTGTTCTGTTGTTGTGTCCGAGGAACTTTTCTGCTGTTTGTTTCCACAAGAGGTTCCGATAACGGCAACCGCCAGTAGAGCGATTGCGATGCTTAGCTTTTTTGTTTTCATTGTTACTTTTTGTTTTTATGTAGTTTATATTCTTTTTTATGAACTTGCAAATGGCTTTTAGTTCTGGTTCTTTACACAACGAACTGTTTGACCACTAAGTACACTGATATAACTCAGAGACAATCTGCCTTCCGGATACTTCGCCATTGAGAATGTGCTCATTAGTCCGAAGAACTGAATATTGGTCAGGTCGCCGGTGCTTGTACTATAAATAGGCTTATATGCAGTTGAAGTCATGTAATAACTCATACTGGGTTTTCCAAACCATTCGGTTACCGTACTGTTGCTGCTGGTTATTGCCGTTGCCTGATATTTGGGGACGGCTGAATAACCGGTTGACATACGTACTCCCGAGAATTGATAATTAAATTTAGCCTCGTTGAGTGTCGGGATTTTACCACCGTCATATGCTGTGTCATAGAAAAGAGCGTCTTTTCCGTTTTCCAAACTATTGCCGTCCGCATCTTTGGTCGAATTACCTACAAGGCTGAAATATTCGGCGCGAGTCGGGATGTGCCATCCCTTCGGACAGATGCCCTGTGCTCCTTCAAAGTCGTAGCAGTTTTCCGGAGTAACTGCTTTGCCGCTAAGTGCGGCATGGATGTCGTAGAGATAACCGTACTGCTTGATAGAAGTTGCGTCCTGCAATGCTTTTGCAGTAAGTGTACCGTCAACTGTAACCAATTCGTACGGATACCAGATGTGAGAATCTGCAGCCGGATCACTTGACGGAGTATATCCATCCGGTACATAGCGTAATGGTTCCGCCATCCATGTTGTTCCGTTGGAGAGAGTTACCGTATTGTAGGTAATGCCGTCGTAGATGAAATATCCGTCATGCTCTTCAAAAGGAACTTCCGGCTCATCTCCCTTGATCTCTCCCTCGTCTGTCCAGTTCTCGATCTCACCACTGAGTGTAACGATGATATTATCGGGTAATACACGTATATTGACACTGTATTGTCCGCCTTGAACTAAATCTGTGGATACGAGCTTTTGCATCAATGTATTGTTATCTGAAGTTGTTACTGCAAGAGTGAACGCAGCCGTCTGTGGGACTACAATGGCACGAAAAGTCTTATTCTTTGTCACTTGTTGTGCTGTGATGTCTGTGGCGGCGGCGCTCTCGTTTACGGTTGTCTTCATGGTTGCCAAATTGATATTGGCAGTAGGAACAGAGCCTTTGAGCACTATAGATGAAATATCCAAATTCGTTTCGTTTGTCACATTAATAACCAGTTTGGTCAGCATGTGCTTGAAGATCATGCTGATGGAGTTCACCGAAGGAAGTACGTCGGATTTGCTTGCCGCCATAAAGTCGGAAATTCCGTAGTTGGTGGTCTGGTCGGCATGCACGGTGAATGAAGTCGGTACACCGGTTGCGCTGTAAGGATAGTAAGCCACGAATGAAGACTTGTCTGCTCCTTCGGGATACCATTTCAGACTTCCGGCGAAAGCTCCGTCATTGAAAGTCATAAGCTCGTTGGTGGCATATACAGTGCCGTCTTCTTTAGTGACACTCAATCCGATCTGATCCTGATCTTCGAAATTAACCTCTGTGGCACGTGTGATAATAGGAGTGATGGTCACCCGGTCCACAGATGCTACTCCCTCGTTTTCCTCCTGCTGGCAAGATGCCAGAAATGCTGCTGTCAGCACAAATAATATCCCCTTTTTCATCATTTGATAGTTTTATATTATGTAAATGAATAATTTTAAAATGTATAACCTAACTTAATCGTCTCATTCCAACGGCTCGAACCTGCTATATATTCAAGGTTGAAACCGTGCGTATATCCGCCCTGTATTTCGGCATAAATTCCCCGATGAAAGTGATAGCGTAATCCGACGTTCACTGTCGCCCGTGGGGCAGTTGCATACTCATTCTGCAGATGGTAATAATCTGTCAGGCGGTATGGAGGATCGCCCGGTTCGGCTGTCGTTTCAGTAGTCCTGCTCTTCTCCGTGAAGTCTCCTATGGATAAACTTGCGGCAGCTTTCACATCGAACCTTCCGGCATGAAGTACGCCGGATGCGTAAACCCGTCCACAAGTCATTGTCTGTGACGCGACATAAGGGTACATTTGGGTAGTCATGCTTTTAAATGACGAAATCTCGGCTCCGACACGCAATTCTCCTTTAGGAGCGATCAACTCATATTCGGGCTGAACGGATAAAGCCTTTCTTTCGAAAATCCGGTTGGAACCGTAAACATGGGTAGTCGTGATTCCGTTGGATATCTCCTGTCCCAATACATTCTCGTCATTTGTCTGGCGTGACCATGAGAGGTTGATCCGCAGGAAATGTTCGGTACTACCTTTGGCGAAACGGTATCTCAGATGCGATGTAATCCGGTGTGCCGGAAACTTAAACCAGATAACCTCTTTCTCTCCGGCGGTACCGGAAGAATGCAGATACTCCACATCTCCGTAAAGCGATCCCCATTGAGCCTGAACTGCTGCTCCGTGAGACAGTTCCTTGATGGGGAATCCGTTGATACCCGATTCGCTCAGATGGACTCCGCTTCCCGACCATGCTTCGTAGGCACCGTACATCAGTCCTTTATCAAGGAATGCGTAATAAGGTGTAGCGGCTGTTCCGATCTCTTCTGCTGAAACGGATTCGCTGTTTTTGCTGAAAATATAAGAGAATCCGATCGCATAATGGTCCGAATGATACATGATGCCGGGAGCGACTTTTAAGTCCAGTCTGTAGTTGGTATGCCGCAAGTCCTTGCGTTTGGAGTAATTGGCAGAGGTGAAATCGATCTTTCCGCCGATGCGCCAGTTGGTGCCGGCATCTGCTGCTATACCTCCCATAAACGCATAAGTTTGCAAATCCTTTCGGCCGGGGGTAAACTCCAGCAGGTCTACCGGATAAAATCCGGGATGAATGAACATGGAGCCGCTCATATCTTTGCCGGAAGTGTGGTCGAATGAGAACGAGCCGATCAGAGAATACTTCTTTAAGTGTGTGATGGACTTGGCTACTGCACCGGCACTCCATAATTTGTCGGCTTCGTAGTAGTTGCGGAAGTCACCGTGATTGTTCTTGCCGTACAGTTCGGCGTAGGAGACGGTGACGCTGTCCATCATGATTCCCGTTACGTTTGTTCCGGCATTCCATGAATTTCGTCGTTCGATAACATCGTAAGTCTGTGCCGAGCTTACGGCTGCTATACACAACAGCATACATCCTATATATATTCCTTTCATATTACTCATGCAGGGATTGTTGTTCTCTTTCATAAAAATCGGCGGAAGAGTTGTTCGTATCTTCCAGTATTTCATAACCGGCCTCCTTCGATGCTTCCTCGTCTACCCGACGGTGCAGGCTGCGTCCGTCATACAGTGCGCTTTGACTGACATATCCGGCATCGATGGAAGGCGAAATGCGTTTTTTGTTGCTCGACGAACCGCCATAGTACACCTCTACTCCGTCAATCACCCAGTCGAGCGGAATCTTGATGACCTGATCTACCGTGCTGCCGGGCTTTTGTATCACACTGCCTGTTTGCTGTACAT
The DNA here is from genome assembly GCF_023656585.1 of Bacteroides sp. B1-V-101. Taxonomy (NCBI): domain Bacteria; kingdom Pseudomonadati; phylum Bacteroidota; class Bacteroidia; order Bacteroidales; family Bacteroidaceae; genus Bacteroides; species Bacteroides sp. B1-V-101. The sequence goes on from NZ_JAMOKH010000046.1 coordinate 27,617, forward strand.
ACTCCTGTATCGTAGTGTCCTGAGCCTTGAAGATGACAGTGGCGGGAGAAAATATGGAGAATGTATAGGCATTCGCCTGTCCCAGTTTGATGACCACATCCAGATAATGGTCGCGGCTGATCTGGTCGCCTGGAGCAGGATGATACATCGTATTCCAGTAATAAACATTGTTGTAGCAGGCAAAATATCCCGGTTTGTTCAGATTGACCGACAGCGGGTATTGCGCGGCATGATCTATGGCGCCGTTGACGGCGATGACTGCATCTGCACCGGGTGCCAGCGGGAAGGAAGTGCCGTTACCGCCGAATTGCCAGATGCACTGGACGATAGGAGCGAAATCGGGGAAAATGGTTGCTCCGGTTGCTTCGTCCTGCGTCACCCATACGTTGGTGGACTGGGAGTTGTAAGGATCGAGTGTACCTAAGCATAAATGGTCGAGATACTGCGTCTGGGAATCATTGTTGTGCAGGATAATGTATTTATCAGCCTGATAAGTACCTTCCTGCGGCAGCTTGGTACATCCTCCGCAATAGATTTCCTTGATAATGATGGCACCGGCTTTGGAGTGTGTGAGCGGAACGTTGAGTGTGATATCCCCGTTTACGAGTTTTACCTTGTCTGCCAGTCCGTTGAATATATGCTGGTCGGCTTTATCACTGATTTGTATGCGGTATATGCCGTTGGTCAGGGCGAATTGCGCTGTACCGTTCTGGTCGGTTACCGTCTTGTAGGAATTGCCGCGGTCGATGTCTTCGATTTGGACGGTGATGCCTTCCCGAAGGTATTCCGCATAATCGTCCGGATAGACGGCAGTCACCTGCAAGGTGTGCAGCTGGTCTTCGTAAGGATTGCCTTTGTCGATGTCCGTACATCCTCCGAGTAAGGATGTGACGCAAAGCAGTATGATATAGATTGACTGTTGTTTCATATTTCTAAAGTTTAATGCGGCAGGTTAATCCATAATAAAAGTTCGGGGTAAAGATTGCACTGGTTCCGGTTGCGTATGATTTCACATACGCCCGTGAGTTCGTGAAATTAATCGCGTTGAACGACAGCGAAACATGATCGCCTATCTCCTTGGTAATGCTGATATTGGCAGAGAAATACGGATCATATCCGTCGGCTGCGAAAGTATAGGCATTGCCCGATTTACGTATCAGATGCGCAAAGTCCGGATTTTCGGCTTCGGCGGCGGTGAACGGATGTACCTCGTTGTTCAGGTCGAGGTAGGCAACCGGATAAATGGCCGTATAAGAATTTCCGTCGTAGATGCTGCCTCCTGTTTTCTCGTTGCTGTTCTCGCTGACGTTGAACGCGTAGGACGTACCGTTATATTCGGAGAGATTCTGCGACCGCTTAATGAGCGAGGCTTCCAGTTTGCAGGATATGATCAGCCTTGCCTTCGGGATACGGGTGATCGCTGTGATATTGGCATCCAGCGAGTGAGTGCGCTTGCCGTTGGCGGTCGTGGATGAGTTGTCGCCGTTGGCATATATACCTACATATTGGTAGGAACGGTTGGCGAGACTGGTGTGCGACCATCCGTTCTGGTAGTAATAAGACAAGGAGTTGTCTATGTATTTGGTATATGTATAGGCCGCATCCACACGGAACTGCGTACGGAGGGGAGTAATCTCCGGAAAATCGATGATCATTTCTGCTCCTCTGCGGGTGATGTCCGGTCCGTTATCGGGAGAGGTTGACCTGACGAAAGTCTGGTCTTTCACCTTTACGTCCAGCGGTGTCCAGTAACTGTTCTCATCGTCCCGTATATATCCCATGCCCGTCTGATTGTCTACGGTAATCTGCGGATTGGCGGACAGCTCGAATCCTTCCGGCAACTGTAGAACATTGTATGCGAACGGAGTATAGGTACTTGTATATTTATAAGGCATCTTCGTACGGTTAAAGTATCCTACCAGTGAAATACGGGTGCGGGCTACATTGATGTCAACTCCTATTTCGGCATTCTGATTCTTCTGCCAGCGGAGTTTCTCATTGTGTAATAAAGTATATGGCTGACTGTAATAGACGTAAGCCGACTCATTGTTATTGTATGAGACTCCGAAAGTCTGAATATCCCGATACTCCTGTCGGGGATAGAGCACATAGTACGAAGGCAGCTTCTCGGTCACTCCCCATCCGCCCCGAATCGCTATGTTTTCGTTCAGCTGCCATCTGGCGTTGAAACGTGGCGACAGTGTGTTCAACTTGTCGTATTGCGTTCCGCTGATGAACAGATTCTCCCAACGCAATCCCGCCATCAGCCTCAGCATGGTGCTGCCGACAGGTACCGACAGGCTTTCTTCCGCATACAACGAAACATTGTGCATATACGGATAAGCCGAGTAAGAACGGGGACGATACCCGTTGGGAGCCAGCGAAGGATTCTGATAATACTCTCCGTCGCCCACATTGCCTGTTCCTTTCCATTGCACGCCTGCTTTCAGATTGCTGGTAACGTTCTTGAAACGACGGTTCCATTCGTACTTCAACGAAGCGGCATAATCCAGTTCTTTGGAATCGACAATCTGATCGGCAAAGAAATGGTAAGGCAGTTTGCCTGCAATGAAATAGCCTTCCTGTTCGGCGTGGACTGCCGGCTGTTCGGATGCATAAGAATAAGGTGTATGTGCATGCGACTTGTTATCATTGTAATACACCGATGCATCCAGTTTGAGGTTGGTAATCCATGACTTGTTGAGCAGCCATGCCAATGACGTGTTTGCACGGAAAACGTTGTCTCTGACTTTGGTATATTCTCCCGTATATGCGTCGGGATCATCCTTCGTATTCATACCTCCGATGTTACCGGTCAGTCCGATGTTGAATCGGAGCACTTTCCGGAACGTATTGCTGTAACTTGCGGAGAATCCTCTGCGGGTATAAGAAGTATAGGGTGAATTAAGCTTTTGAGTAGCCTTGGTCCATTCACCGCTTATGTTGACGATTCCTTTATCGTTGCCGAGGTCCAGCCCTTTGGAAAAGGATACCTGTTCTGTGCGGGGATTGATGGATAGCAGTACATTCCACGGAGTCTTCCCTTTCTTCGTATGGATTTTGACCATACCGCTGTTCAAGTCTCCGTACTCTGCCGAAGGTACTCCGGTGATGACTTCTACCGATTCGATATCGGCCACAGAGATGCTGCGGGTATCTATTCCGGTCATATTGCCGAAAGAAGAGTTGTTGCCGATGCGTACTCCGTCTACTTCTATCGCCGTTCCGAAAGCCGCGTTGCCTGCGGATGAACCTCCGTCGCGCAGAGAGAAAATATTGTTGCTGGTCAAGTCCGGGACTTTCGTCTTTCCTCCCGGAAGAAGGGCGGAAATATCGCTTACATTCGATATCTGCAGATGTTCCAGTGCGTTACTCCCGATGTTGAGCGTGGTGTTCAGTTCAGTCTTCGGAGCTTGTGCGGTAACGATTACGTCGTTCAGGGCAAGTGTATTTTCCTTCAGTTGTATCTTTAATCCTTTGATGCTGTTGTTCACATTCACCGGAACCGTTGCCGGAACATAACCGAGGAAGGAAACTTCCAATTGATACTTGCCTTCCTGTATTCCTTGTATCGTAAATTCCCCCTTCTGGTCGGATACAGCCCACAAATAGGTACCTTTGATTAAAATGGATGCGCCGGGCAACGGCGAACCCGTCCTTTCGTCGGATATACGACCGGAAATAGAATAATTGTTAGTATTGGCTTCAATTCTGGAAATGATCAAAGAAAGAAGCAAGCAGAGCATTATTTTAAGTGTAAGAAACCTCATAGAACAAATTTTGTGCAAATTTCGTTCTATATCGTTAATACTACAATCGCAAATAATAGCTATTTTCAGGCGTACGGATACCCATAATTAGGTACGGTGCTTTTGCCGCAAAGGGTAATCGTAAGGATACAATAGAAGATTTCTCTCCACAGTGATTTGAATGCAGTTTTGCCCTCACGGTCTAACTGTTCGTTTGTATCCCTTTATTCATCGGCGTTTCAGACGTGATAGCAAGCGTGGTGGCAGAGTGAGGGCAAACAGTTGCTCTCACTCTTGCTGATCGCGTTATATGTCATTCTACTAATATTATCATCTGATATCCAATGTGTTAACATCTGATGTGTCAGTCATTAACAATTGATCTCCCAGCTCTTAATAGTTGAGAAATCAGGCCTTAATAGCCAATAACTCATGCATTATTGACTGGTAAATGAGTTGTTGCTGACTGAATGAATAGGTTGATCGGAACAGCTGATGCAGTCCGGTCAATACATCGTGCGGTCAAGTCAATCAGATCTACCGTATCTTCGAAGAGTTTCAACCGCTTGAAACTTTAGTTTCATCAGTGAGAAACTCTAGTTTCAAAGGCTTGAAACCAAAAGTTTCACTACATGAAACTGATTTTGGAACTACTTCTCTGGGAATAACTGAACGGATTGTGACAGATGTGACCGCTAATTTTCATTCAATAAAGATAGAAATTTGATCAAAAAAAGTATATAGTTGATATTTTGTGCTTTATGATTGATAAATCGACCTGCTTTTAATAGGAAATGGCTAATTTTGAACTTATATTAATGACTATATCCTATGTATTCGTGTTATACTGAAGCGATTTTTAGAAGCTATTTTTGAACGAATCTTAAATGTAATATTATCATGGATAATTTGATTTTTACATCCGAAAGTGTTATTCTATATGAGCGTAAGAGGATACATGCTTTAAAATATGAAGAGATTATTTGTATTACAACTGATAGACCTTACCTTGTTATTACTACTGTAGAGAGTCTGCAAATGTTTATACAAATGTCATTGTCAAAGGTAGGCGAATTATTACCAGACTATTTCTGTCTATGCAATCAGTCGACTATAATCAACCTGACTTATGCTTATTTATATGAAGAACATAATGGTCACTTTTTCGTATCTCTCTCAGCGATGTTGGAGCCTTTTGAAGTTTCTAGAAGATGCAAGAGAAATATAAAGAATAAAATGCTATATATTAATAAGAATAGAGGCTTATGACAAATAACGAACTCAAACTCTTGCAATCGGCAATGGACCATTCAAAAAGCTATTTAGAATTTGGATCAGGAAATAGTACTTATATGGCTGTAGCGACCGACAATATTAAGAAAATAACAGTCGTGGAATCGGATGTAACTTTCTGGGAAACGCACCTTATGTCTACGCCTGCCATATATGAAGCTGTTGAGAAAGGTCGGCTGCATCCTTATTTGGTAAATATAGGAGTAACAGGTAAGTGGGGATATCCTATGAATGACAATAACCGTGATTATTGGCCTGCATATCATTCTTGTGTGTTTCAGTCTAATCATTCGTATGATACGGTTTTGGTGGATGGGAGGTTCAGAATTTCCTGTATTCTACATGCTTGTCTATATTGTCCTCAAGACACTAAAATCCTTATACACGATTTTTTCAATCGACCTAATTATTATGTAGTTCTACCTTTTCTTAAACTGGAAGAAAGAGCTGATACATTAGGACTTTTTTCAATAAAGCAAGATACTTCATTGAAGCATCTTGCCAAAGAATACATTTCTATCTATGAGTATCTTCCCGGCTTTTAAACCGTATTATTGGGTTTCATTTCTTGAACCTTAATGTTTTTTCTAGCTCTTGCTCATATTTCCATTTGTTTTCGTACCCTTTGTCTGTATAAAAACAATAAAGATAAAAATGTCCGATATTGTTTTTTTGAAATAGCCATACGTCACAATAATAGTATTTTTTTCTAAAACATTCGCTTCCCAGCGATAGAGGATATGTTATCACAGTGTCGGCATTGAATACATCTTTAGCATAACTTGCCGGTTTATATTCAATGTAATGTTTTATTTCATCAAAGGAGATGTCTTCTCTTTTTTTATTTAGTGACATGGCTAATTCGGCTCTAACGACAAACAAATAGCGATATACTTCTTTTCCATCATACTCTACTTTATCTTTGAGGATAAATGGCGGACGATTATTATTGGGCTGGATACTGAAGAATGCGATAAAGTCTTGGTCATCCGATTTGATTGTCGGGCTTAGAATGCCTGTGTGCATTTGAAATCCTGGTAGTGACTCAAAATCCTCGGATTCATCGGTTAATTTGATAAGTTTTGATTTTTTGTGCTTAAGTCCTATTTTTTTTAGCCACATTTGTAATGTCATAGTTTTAATTGGTATTCCTGTCAGAAGTGGTACATGTCCTGGGATAATTCCGTTTTTCAAACAAATGGAATCGCTGTCAATGTCCCTTTTTGGGGAGACTGTGTTTTGGGCTTTAAGTTGAAAGCTGATAAGATAGAACAGAATAAAATATAAATATTTCATATTAGTAGAGTTTAACCGTAATAAATCCCGTCACTTCCCGTTATCGGATAAGATCCGAAAGAGCCATAAGAATCGTAAGATCCCGATATAGGACTATCGATAAAGGGAACTGTATTTATATCGAAAACACCTCTCAAACTTTCGTAACTATAGTCTCTTTCACTTTTTAGTGTAGGGTCGTAGCACCTTAGCATAAGGTTCCCATTTGCATCTCTATATGCTGCTTTTGGTATCGCGAAATGTAGTATTCCGCTAGAATCTAGTTGAAAGGATGCCCATTGGGTTGTACTGAAACTATTCATGGTTCCTCCTATGTTTTGAGAACCTTGATAACCATAATACTGAATGAAATTCATAAAAGAACCAATATTAGCTCCCCCTTCGGCTTCGGGATTATGGTTTGTATAATTTATATAAAACTGTACCATCTCGTCTTTATTCAAAGTTATACCATATAGTTCTTCGTAGGTGTAAATGAAAGCATTGAATAAGCAATCCCATGATGGATCACCATCACCAGCAACTATCGTTCTTAGCTCCCATTCTTTTAGTGGAGTAAAATCTTCAAAAGATTTGTTTAGATTGATTTTTTTTAGTTTCTTCATAACATCGTTATAGTTTAATATGTTGAAGATAAAACCTTCTATCGTTTTAACGATAGAAACAAAAATAGGTTTTATTTTTTATATAGAATGCATAAGGATTTGTAAATATGCAATTCGGTTGTTATAGATATGCAATTCGGTATATGAATGCTATTTCACTCTGGACTTTAAATTATCAAATAACCTTTCGATAAGCCTCCTGTCCCGTATAATGATATCAGCTATTCCACCTAATTCATATTGGAATTCAAGAACTTCTCCATAATTGGTTTTTAATCCTTGCGGCAGATCAACCGTAATCAGATAAGAATCGATAGAACTTTCTTGTGTCTTTTGTTCTTTTGTTATTAGTGATATTGATGCAACAGTGCCATTAATGGAACCGAATTCCGTATATGGAAAATTATTTAGTTTAATGATAACATTACTGCCATTTTTTACTTTACCTGCCCCACTTGCAGGTAATAGCATCTGACCAACCGTTATATTCTGAGGAGGTATGATGCTAAATACTTCTTCTCCGGATTGAATAAATTGATTATCAACCCAAAAATTAAGAAATTCTACTTTACCGGTAAATGGAGCCTTAAAAATATATTTGTTTTCCCAAACTTTAAGGTTATCCCTTAAATCATAGTATGTGGTGAGTAATTCCATCTGTAGTTGGCTGTCCTTTTCGTTTTGTTCTATTTCCAAACGATTAAGTTGATATTCATTTTCAGCGATTTGTAGCTGAATAGATGCATTCTCTTTCTTCAAATTTTGATAATTCAGCTTTGCCGATAAAAAATCATTCAGAATATTATCTACATCATGTCCTGCAACTGCATCCTTCTTATTCATGGTCTGATATTTACGATACCATTTTTCTGTAACATCGAGTTTCTTTTGGGATATGTTTATGCCGCTTGAATTTTCAGTTGCCGTAATATGTTGCCATTTAATATTAGTGAGCAGATTTCTTTTTTGTTGTTTATAGCTGTCACCGGAAAGAAATCTTTTATAACTCTCAAGAGCAGACAAAAATGCATAATACTTCAAATTAAGTTCCCCTAATGAAACTTTCTTTGGAAATAGTTTTTCGTGAAGGATCATTTCTAAATTGTTGGGATCAAATGCATGGATGAGGTTATTTATTCTTATAACATCAACAGTTGTTGCAGAATTCTGTATAATTGCGATATACTGTCCTTCTTTTACATTTTCCTGTGGAGTGATGTTCAATAGTTGCATCTTACCTGATGCATTAGCCACAAGTCTGACAGGAGAAAGGTTCGAATTAATTTTTATTTGTCCGGTTACTGTATCCGGATATTTGATAACCCATCCCATGGTTAGCAATAATACAAAGAAGAAAATTACCGCTCTGGCAACCCATTTCCCAAACGTCATAGGCATTTTGTCGATAATGTCGTTTATTTCTTCACTTCTTTTTGAGGTTTTCCCCTCTATTACTTCCTTATTTTTCCGTTCCCAAATCATATTGACTTTGAATTAGTTCATAGTATTTTCTTTTATTCTTCATTAAGGAGTCATGTGTGCCCATTTCAACTACCATACCATCTTTCATGACAATTATTTGATCGGCTTTTTTTATTGTACTCAATCTGTGCGCGATAACAATAACTGTTCTATTCTGAAAAACAGAATTTAAAGCTTGTACTATTTTCTGTTCATTAATGGTATCTAGGGCATTAGTGGCTTCATCCAAAAAGAGATATTCAGGCTTTTTATAGAGTGCTCTGGCTATGAGTAAACGTTGCTTTTGTCCTCCACTGAGTCCCCTTCCCATTTCCCCGATCGCTGTTTGATAACCGAGTGGCATTCTTTCAATTTCCTGAGCAATATTGGCTATTTGGGTGGCTTGTTGTAAAGCTTCATAATCAACGTCCTCGTCATTTAGTACAATGTTGTTTTGTATGGTATCATTAAATACCTTACCATCCTGCATGACACATCCGCATTTCGCTCGCCATTGTCGGAGACTTATTGTATTTATATTCATGTTTCCAATACAGACTTCACCATAAGAAGGCATGTATAGTCTTAACAAGAGTTTGAGTAGAGTTGATTTACCGCAACCGCTTTCTCCTACAATCGCAGTGACTTTGCCTGCCGGTATTATAAAATTGAGATTTTTGAGAACAAGAGGTGCATTGGGCGAATATTGAAAAGAGAGGTTGCTTACTATCAAATTCCTGTTTTGAGGCAAGGTTATATTGTTGGATATGATAGATGCCATCTCATCTTCATCTTTCAATTGGTGTATCTCATTGATACGCATAAAACTGATTTTGGCATATTGAGCGGATTGGACGAAACCGACAAATTGAGTGATAGGACCATTTAACATACCAATAATGAACTGTGTAGATATCATTACGCCAAATGTGATATCGCCATTTATGACAGCTACAGCACAAAAGAAAGTAACAGCCATATTTTGCATATTATTTATAAATTGTGACCCAAGCATTTGTGCGTTGTTTACTTTTAAAACTTTTATGTTGAGGCGATATAAACGTGCCTGTATCGCTTCCCATTTCCATCGCTTTGTATCCTCGTAATTGTTTATTTTTATTTCTTGAATATTGTTGATTGTTTCCACCCAATAGCTACGGTCTTTTGAGGTTAATTCAAAATATTCCCAATCTAGTTTCTTACGTATTTTAAGAAAAAAGAATATCCATAAAACGTAGAGGATACTACCTCCCATGAATATAAAGAAAATGTTTGCATTATATATTAGGAGTATGACGCTGAAAACCAAAAATGTCATTGATGAGAATAGCATGCCTAGAGAGTTGTTCATAACGAAATTACGTATACGCTCATGATCATTGGCACGTTGCAAAATATCTCCGACTAATTTGTTCTCAAAGAAAGTGGCTGGGAGTTTCATTAGTTTGATCAGATAATCTGATATCAGGGATATATTGACTCGGGTTGATACATGTAATAATACCCAGTCGCGCAAAGCATTGGATAATGTGACACTTAGTAAAAGAATAATATTAGCGACGAGCATCATCTGTATAAAAGTGATATCGCGCGTATGAATTCCTATGTCAATTACTGACTTGGAAATGAAAGGCAGAAATGCTTGGAGCAAGGTTGCCATGAGCATGATAAACAGTAAAATCCCGAATGCTTTTTTGTAAGGTAAGAAATACCCTAATAAGTTTTCGAAGCTTTTTAAACGTTCGATTTTCTCATTAGCCTCTATTTGTTTGAAGTTTGCCATCGGCTCCAAAGCCATTAGTACTCCTGTTTCTTCTCCTTTTTTATACCATTTATCTTTAAATTCTTCATGTGAATAAGATACGAGTCCTTTTGCCGGATCTGATACATATATCTTGGTTTTGCTCGCTTTGTATACAACAATAAAATGATTAGCATTCCAATGTATGATGCAAGGCAAAGATATACGATCTACGATATCATGCATGCTTGCTTTTACTGAAACTGTTCTTAATCCGATCTTATCTGCTGCATAGCTTATATCTAAAAATGATACGCCTTCTCGGGTTATGCCGCATAAATCCCGTAAATATTGGAGTGAATAATATTTCCCATAGAATTTTGCAATAATCATTAAAGATGCAGGACCGCAATCTTTGGCATCCATCTGAAATTCATGAGGAAAAGTTGTTAGATTCATGGGATTGGTTATATAAATCTGTTAGTTATTACTATAGCAAATGTAGGGTTTCAAAGTAGAAGTATAATTAATTATTGATTGTTGATTTGCAATTCGGTAACTATTAATATACAATTCGGTTACTGTTTTGGCTAAATTGCACAAAGCAGGAATATAAACTTGAATAAAACTAGAGGGTATTCATCTAATTTAGTAATGCTTAATAATAAGACATTGATAGTATGTATTCCTTGTTTTATGGATAAAGAAAGTTTATGATTTTATTTAAAGCATATAAACTAAAGCTTGATATTGACCGAATTGTATATTAATAGTTACCGAATTGCAACTTTGAAATAAATATATTGAAAAAGTTGATATTTAGATTTTATCTTTGATTCATATAATTAATTTACTTGATAAAAGCTTTGTATTAACTTCTAATTACAATAATATGAGAAAACTAAAAAAAATAAGCCTGAAAGAACTGGAAAAAGAGGCTATATGTTTAGACGAGTCGGAATTACGTTTATATATGGGAGGATATGACCCTAATGATTGTTGGTGGAGATGCATAGCTTATATAAATAGTTGTGGTTCGAACTATTCAGCTGACGATGCGATGGAAATGGCACGTGAATATTATGGGCATTGTGGCAGTACTTTTAATGAAAATAAGTATGGCTTTACAGGTAGCAGTAGCGATAATCGCCAATGTTTTAATTACTTTTTCGGCTCAGGCGTTGATTGTGGCAGTAGTAGCCGGGAGATTTTTGTATTCAACCCTAATTTAATGGAGGGAATGGGGATAAGTCCTAGCGGGGAATATCATGCGATTGTAATTACTAGGCATGAAGGCAGTGTTATGGAGTATTTTGATCCACAAAATAGAACTTATGGTCAGATAACACAAGAACAGCTTGATGATTATACCGCTAGAAATGGAAAATCTTCTTTTTTTCGAGCTGGAAGAAGTTCATAGACAGTGTTTTATTCTAGTAAAAGATGGTAATGGTAAAAAATGAACATGAGAAACATTATTGTATTTGTTTTATTGTTTTGTAGTTCTCTTATTTTAAGTGCTCAAAATAAATCTTCTCAGTTTGAACAGGATTTAGAACTCATTAATATGAGGTTTTTTCCTTCTGATCAATACGATCTGTCAGATAATATGCGAATGATATATGTTACAGATGATTATAAGAATCCTTTAAGAAGATTAGGAACAGTACATTCAATTTTGAAAAATCATGATGGACAATGTAGAATTTTTGTATGTTTAGTAGGAGCTGGAGAAATTCGTTATGGAGGTTTGGTAAAAGCAAATAAAGAATTGTTTGGAGATATATCTTCTTCCACTTATAGTCGTGTTAGGCATGATTTAAATTACGGTAGACCAAATTCTAGCCCCTCTGAACAAGATATAGAAGATCTGAAAATGATAATGACATTTTACCCACAAGATATAGCACGAACCCTTTTCAACGCAGACCATATAATGGTCTATCCATATAATATGGAAGGGAAAAAGTATGAAGATAACTTTACACGTGTACGGGTAGTTGCAATTGAGAAAAATGGAATCGATGTTTTTCTTTATTTTGCAATGACGGATCAAGGAATAAAAGACTTTGATAAATATTTAATGGATTTTAAAGGTGTTTTTTTATTCTCTAAATAGAAGAAAAGACAATGATAAGAAAGAATTTGTATATAGTAGTATTACTGCTCTGTAGTTTTACTAATTTAAGTGCTCAAAATGAATCATCCCAATTTGAACAAGATTTAGAACTTATTGGTCTGAATTTTTCTCTTTCTGATCAATACGATCTATCAGATAACATGCGAATGATATATGTTACAGATGATTATAAGAGTCCTTTAAGAAGATTGGGAACAGTACATTCAATTTTGAAGAATCATGATGGACAATGTAATATATTTGTATATTTATCTGGAGCTAATGGACTCCGTTATGGAGGGATAATAAGGAAAAACAAAAGTTTATTTAAGAATGTCTCTTCACTAACTTATAATCGTATTAAAACTGATTTTAAGTATGGATATCCTGGTGCTACCGAGCAGGATATAGAAGACCTCAAAATGATGATGACATTTTATCCTCATGATACGGCAACAGTTCTTTTTAATGCTGATTACATGATGGTTTATCCCTTTAATATGGAAGGGAAAAAATACCAAGATAAATTTACCCGTACACGGGTTGTTGTAACAGGAAAAGATGGCTTAGATGTATTCTTCTATTTTATGATGACTGATGAAGGAATTAAAAACTTTGATAAATATTTAATGGATTTTAAAGGCGTTTTTTTATTCTCTAAATAGTAGACAAGATAATGATAAAACAGAATTTAGATGTACTGTTATTGCCACTTTGGTAACTTAACAGGTATAAGTGCTTGTGGTGAATTTTCTTGATTTGCATGATTGGTTAAGTTTTTGGGGATAATAGTAAATAAGTTCAATATCTGGCTTGTGTAAACGAATAATTTTAGGATATTAATGTTGAATTAAAAAGAAATACAATGAAAAAATTAAGTAAATTAAGATTGCCTCTGATTGAAAGAGAGTTATCGGTATTGAATGAAGAGGAATTGCGTGCTTATATTGGAGGACAAAAGCAATCTTGTGTATTTAATTGTTTTGATTACCTTGATGGAAGTCTACACTCGGCAAATGATTACTATAATTGGACAAAACAAGGATTAGGATATGAGCCTGATGAACATGGGAATGTAGATATATCTGATGTTGGGACTATTGGTGGCTATGGAGGATTTAATGTAAGTAAAGTCAATAGTGGGGAATCCTTCATATTACGATCTGATGGACAAACCAGCAATGGAGAAAGAGTTATGGCTGTCTTTGCAGTGGGGAGTGAAAGCAATGAAGAAGGGCATGCTGTAGTTATAAGTGGTTTCTATAGAACTGATGATGAGAGAATCGTGTACTACTATTATGATCCAACAAGTTTATGTAGCGGCAGTATACTTAGTGATGATTGTGATTCGCTCTACCTTGTTAAACATGAAAACCCTAATACCTAAAACAATGAGTAGTAGGTAATTAAATTCAGTTGGATTTCAATAAGAATTAAAATATGAAACATTTGATTTTTTCCCTATTATTTATCGCTACTTCTTTGAACCTACGAGGACAAGATACGATTATTTTAAAAAATAATGCACGAATGATATTGGATACTACCAATATGAGAACTATTCCACAATTTGAAGAAGACTTAAAGCTAATTGATATGAAATTTATTCCATCAGCACAATATGATATTTTTTATGATATCAACCTTGTGTCTCCTTGCAAGGAGCAAGATTGCCCTTTTAAAAAAATAGGATTAATACATGCAATTCTGACAAGCCATGATAAGCAATGCAAACTCTTCGTTTATATTGCTGGAGCTATTAATGCTCATTTGGGTGATATCATAAAGTATAATAAGAAATCATTTGGAATAGATACTTTATCAAAATATAATCGTGTCAAGCATGATTTTGATTATGGAAGGCCATATTCCAGTGCTTCTGAACAAGATATAGAAGATTTGAAGATTATGATGACAATTTATCCTCAAGATACAGCAAGGTCTTTTTTTAATGCTGATTATATGATGACTTATCCATATAATATGAAAGGAAAGGCGTGCCAGGGAGTTTATTCTCGTACACGAGTTGTTGTTATTGAGAGAAATGGGTTAGACGTTTTTTTCTATTTTACAATGACGGATGTAGGTATTAAAGATTTTGATAAGTATCTAATGGACCTAAAAGGTGTTTTTGGATTTAATGTAATGACTAGGCAGGATGGACATTAGTATTGCAAAGAAAATCAGAATGAGCAGTTTAATATAACAAAGAAAGAAAATACTACAACAACTACAGAAAGAAAATAATTCAATAGAATATGAAAACAAAAATAGACCTTTGGGACGTGACCTTTAATATTATACTTCGATTGGATTCCATAGAACGATTAGAGAATATTATTGCCTCTATCACATTTCTAAATCGTCATTTTAATACAAATGTTACAGTTTGGGAATGTTCTTATAGGGATAATGGCTTTTTAAAAAAGTTACTCGACAATGCTAGGGTAAGTTATGTATTTAAACAAGATGATGATCCCATATTATTTAGGACTCATTATCTTAATCAAATGATACAAGAAACAACTACTCCTATTGTCTCTATTTGGGATACGGATGTTATAGCTCCTGTAAATCAAATAAAAGACGCTGTGAATCTACTTAGGTTGCAAGAAGCAGACTTTGTCTATCCTTATGATAAGCTTTTCTTGGATACGTCAATCATTATTAGAAACTTATATCTTGAGTCAGAAGATATAAGCCTGCTTATGAATAACACGAAAAAAATGAAACAAATGTATCCCCCAAAACCTGTAGGTGGTGCTTTCTTCTGCAATCTGAAAGCATATAAGGAGTCCGGGTTGGAAAATGAGAAGTTTTATGGATGGGGTATGGAAGATGGTGAACGATATTGTCGGTGGGAGAAAATGGGCTATAGAATTAAAAGAATAGACGGTCCTTTATTTCACCTTAGCCACCCTAGGGGGATTAATAGCGATATGCACCATCCTGACCAGCACGTTATAAAAATGAGAGAATTCAAAGCTGCAAATCGTTTTACTAAAAAAGTAGGAACAGATGTTTAAGGAAATTGCTGATTACTTATTGAATATAGACAAGGAGAAAGCATCCGGATTATTGGTTGGTAATGTAGGAGTCTCTCTCTTTTTATATCAGGTTTACAGAAAAACCGGGCAAACAGAGTTTGAGGAAACGGCTGATATGATGCTTAATAATATTTTGGAAAAACAAACCATGCTGTCTTCTACTAACTTTAGGGACGGATTGGCGGGAATAGGTTGGGGAATTGAATATCTTCTTCAGAATAACTATTATGAGGGAGATTCGGAAGAAATACTGGAAGATGTTGATAATGTCATTTTTAAGTCTGTCTACGAAGCTAGACTACCTCTTTTAGGAGTAAATGAAGGTTTATGTGGCTATTTACTCTATTTGAATAGTCGCATAAAAAACACAGAAAGTAGTAATTCGGTAGCCCATCGAATAAATTGTGGATTGTTTAAGGTTTTGATAAACAAAATAGATAAAATAGCTCCTGACCATTTTCAATCGCTAACTAAGGATATTCATTTTGATCTTTTATGGGAGTTTCCAGCATTACTTGTTGTTTTACGCCAAAGTTTGGACTTAAATCTATATAACGAGAAGATAATAAATATGGTTAATCAATGGATGGTATATTTAGGAAGTTATTTACCTAGTATGCACTGCCACCGACTGTCGTTGCTACTGGCATTATATTCTATTAATACTTATATCCATTCAATTGAAATGGAACAACATATTAAAGTGTTGGCATATTCAATTGACTTTAATAAATTGAAATCAGAGGTCGATCCTTATGCTATCAATATAATGCATGGATGGCCAGGAGTGGTGTGTCTACTTTCAATGGCAAGCCAATATTTAAATGCCGATTATCCTAATTATCATTTATTTGATAAAACACGTTGTGAGATATTACATCAATATTTGAACGGTTTGGAAGAACAAATTGATAATTTAAGTAAGGGAATTTCAGAGAATAAATCTATATCGATAGGAATTGTAAATGGAATAACCGGCATAGGGATTATAGATTTGTGTTATCCAGAAGTAATGTCTGTAAATTCGAATAAATGATGAATAAAACTGTATTCTTATTCGCAACTCATAAATTGACGGATTTTGTTTTGGAACAATATTATAGATTAAAATTAGCTACAAAAAACATCGGGGTATTATATTTATTGATTGAAGATGGGGAATTGCAGCAGATTCCTGTTGACGTAAAATATTATTCCTTTAGTGTGGATACTCTGAATGAACTGAATTATGAATCCATAGAAGAATCTATAATTCCGGGAAGCAATCACTTTCCTGTTCTTCAGTTCTATAAGGAACATCCTGAGTTTTTATACTATTGGAACATTGAATATGATGTATATTTTAACGGAAAGTGGGAATCCTTTTTTGACCCTTTTGAAATGATCATATCTGATTTTATTTCATCACATATCGAATGGTATACGCAAAGACCAAAGTGGGATTGGTGGAAAAGTGTACAATTTAAAACATTATCAATACCTCAAAATAGATATTTGAAGTCTTTTAATCCGATTTATCGTATTTCAAATCGTGCGCTAAAGGCATTGGATGGTGTATTAAGCTTACGAAACTCAGGACACCATGAGGTTGTAATCCCCACTGTGCTAGACTACTTAGGATATACGATTAATGATTTCGGAGGAAATAGTGAATTCACTCTGTGTGAACTTAATATACCTTGTTATTTATCCAATTCTGAATTGAACAATTGGTATACTGAATCTACGATGAGATACAGACCGGTATTTAATAAAGAAGCAATAACCCGAAAAGGTATAGATAATATGTTATATCATCCGATAAAATTTTAATTCAGATGGAAAAGAACGGCCACATTAAATTGCAATCGATTGCTAATATTTTGCTTATAAATATTCAGCATATTGATAAGCTTGGTCTTTGGAATGGAAAAATGGGAGTCATCTTATTCTTTTATCATTATGGAAGATACGTTGATAAATCATTTTATGAGGATGTAGCAGATTCTCTTTTAGACTTAGTTATAGAAGCTGTTAGTAGGTCTGCACATTCGGATAGTTATGCTCTTTTGAGCAGTGTGGGTATTGGCATTGAGTATTTGCTTGCACAACAATTTGTTGAAAGTGATTCTGATGATTTATTGGAAGATTTTGATAAATACTTGTTGAGAGGTGGCAGTAGGGCTTCATCTTTGATGCAATCACTGTATATGCATGTTCGAAAAGAGCAAAATATTCTTAATTTATCTGGACTATTAGAACTGAAAAATGAACTTAGTCCATATTCATCGATGAGTATCATTGAGGAAATAGCCCAATATCCTTTGACGTTTTCTGAACTGGCATGGGAAGGATTGAATATTCTGAATCAAATATCAAATAGGGAATAAATCATTGGTGGAATACATGAATATGAAAAGGTATGATTACTTATTAGTAGGAGCAGGATTGTTTAATGCAATATTAGCTTATGAACTTTCACGTATAGGGAAAAAATGTCTGGTTATTGATAAGCGTTCTCATTTAGGAGGGAATATGTATTGTGATCATATAGCAGGTATTGATATTCATAGTTACGGACCACATATCTTTCATACCAATAATAAATATATATGGGATTATGTGAATAACCTATGTGAATTTAAGCCGTTTGTCTATTCTCCATTAGCTTGTTATAAAGGGAAATTGTACAATCTTCCTTTCAATATGCATACATTTTATGAATTATGGGGAGTTAAGACTTCCGGAGAGGCACAAAAGAGAATCAAAGAACAATTAATTCCATTGAAAAATGATAATTTGGAAGAATATGCTTTGAGTACTTTTGGCAGTGAAATCTACGAGACATTAATCAAAGGATATACAGAAAAACAATGGGGACAGGAGGCAACCATGTTACCGGCGTTTATACTTAAAAGGCTCCCTTTACGCTTCACCTTTAATAATAATTATTTTGAGGATTTTTATCAAGGCATACCAATAGGAGGATATAATTCTCTTTTTGTTAACGCATTCAGGACTTGTGAACTGATGTTGGATACAGATTTTATACAAAATAGAGATTTGAGTAAACTAGCAGAGACAGTGATTTTTACTGGAATGATTGATGAATATTATGATTATTGTTGTGGAGTACTTGAATATCGTTCTCTTTGCTTTGAGACGGAGACAATATATATGGAAGACTTTCAAAGCTCTGTTGTCGTAAATTATACGGAGAGAGAGGTTCCTTATACGCGAATAATCGAACACAAGCATTTTGAAGGTAAATGTACTCCAAATACAATTATAACAAAAGAATATCCTCAAGAATGGCACAAAGGGCGTGAACCGTATTATCCTGTTAATACAAAACGTAATGAAAGTATTTACAAAGAATACAAAATGCGATCAATTCTTGATCAGAATGTCTTTTTCGCAGGACGTTTGGGAACTTATCGATATATGAATATGGATCAGATTATCAAAGAAGCGTTGGAATTGTTTAAACAACTTAAGAAATAGAATAATAATGGAAGGGTTCTCAATTATCATGCCGACTTACAATCAAGCTCATTTTATACGAAGAGCGATACTGAGTGTCTTGGAACAAACTTATAAATGTTGGGAATTAATTATTATAGATGATGGATGTACTGATAGTACAGAAAGGTATATTCAAGATTTTCTTGGAAATTCGCATATCAGATATTTGAGAAATGAGGTGAATCAAGGGATAGGCTATTCTATAAACCGAGGTCTTGAAGTTGCCAAATATGATTTAATCGCTTATCTTCCTTCTGATGATTATTATTATAAAGACCATTTGTTGATACATAAAAAAGAATATGATAATGACTTGGATTTGTTTCTAACTTTTACAAAGGCATCTTCTAAAATAGAGGATTCTTTCATGAAACAGAATTGTATCAATGCGCAAAGATATGAAATCTGTAATCTATTCTGCAGTTCTCCTTTACAACTAGTACAGACAGTGCATCGCAATACTTCAGAAAAATGGGAAACCTGTACTGACGTGATATCCAAAGATTATTATAGAATGTATTGGAGTAAATTGGTTATGCTAGGGGGCTTTAAATCAATTAATTTTTTGACTTGTTGCTGGAGCATTTATTCTTTTAAAGAGCAAATTCAAAAAGAAGAAATTTGTTTATTAGAAAGAAAATTTCTATTTGGGAATATAGATAAGCATCAAAAAAATGCTGAAGTTTGTGATATCGCTGATTCAATAAAAACTCCTTTAAAGATATTATTAGTCGGTGAACTTAGTCATAATCCAGACCGTATTTTAGCATTAAAAGATGCTGGATGTGATTTGTTTGGGTTATGGGTAGAAAAACCTTTGTGGAGTAATATTGGTCCTATAGCTGGTATAACGGATATATCTCTAACCGAATGGCAGTCGGAGATAAAAAAAATAAAGCCGGATATTATATATGGATTATTAAACTATATGAGTGACCTGTACTTCCCTAATAATGGTTGACTTGTTTATCTCTAATAGCTGCTATGTGTTGACTAGAAATATTACTAACCCTGGCAGCTGTTTACTTTATTATTTATTATTCCTGCCTCCGGTTTACTT